>CAMLNT010000023.1 GCA_946481425.1 uncultured Brevundimonas sp. | reverse complement strand
ACGAGAAGGTCGACCCCTATCTGGCGCCCATCTGGGAGGCGCTGGACCAGATCATCGGCGCGGACGCCGTTCGACGCCGCCGCGACAAGGGCGAGATCGAGGTAGCGCCGCTCGCCTTCATGCGCGGCCGCACGCTGAGCCACGCCTTCGTCATCGTCGACGAGGCCCAGAACACCTCACGCCTGCAGATGAAGATGGTCCTGACCCGTCTGGGCGAAGGCGCGCGCATGGTCGTCACCGGCGACCCGACGCAGGTCGACCTGCTGAACCCGCGCGACTCCGGCCTGCGGCACGCCATCGGCCTGCTGAGGAACGTCGAGGGTGTGGGCGTCAGCGAGTTCTCGGCCGACGACGTCGTGCGCCACGCGCTGGTCGCGCGGATCGTACGGGCCTATGACGCGGACGCCGAGGCCCGCAAACCCAAGCCGGATCTGGAAGAAGCTTGATCGAGGTCGAGATCGACGACGAGTCCTGGCGATCCGTTCCGGACGTCGAGGACTTGGTCGAGGAAGCCGCCCGCCTGGCGTTGGACGAGGCCGGGGTCGTCACCGTGTCCCTGACCGACGACGAGACGGTCGCGGGCCTGAACCAGCGGTTCCGGGGCAAGACCGGCTCGACCAATGTGCTGAGCTTTCCGGCCGCCGAGACGGCGCGACCGTTCCTGGGCGACGTGATCCTGGCGCATGGCGTCTGCACGCGCGAGGCGGTCGAGCAGGGCAAGCCGATCGTCGACCATCTGCGGCATCTGGTCATCCATGGCGTGCTCCATCTTCTGGGGCACGATCACATCGAGGACGACGAGGCCGAGGCGATGGAAGCGACCGAGCGCACGCTTCTTGCAAAGCTTGGCGTTCCTGACCCCTACGCCGTGTCGAGATGAGCCACACCGAAGACGAGATCCAGGACGCCGCCCCGGCGCGGTCAGACCGCCTGACCGGGTGGCGGCTGCGCGCGCTGGCCATCGCGGGGGCGCTGGTCGCCGGCGCCGGCGCCGCCTTCGCGCATCCGCCGTGGGCGATCCTGGTCGGCCTGCTCGGCTATCCGCTGCTGATGGCCCTGTCGGAGCGCGCCGCCACGGTGCGCGGCGCCTTCGGCCTCGGCTGGCTGGCCGGTTTCGCCTATTTCTTCGTCAGTTGCTGGTGGGTCGCCGAGGCCTTCCTCGTGAACCCCGACCAGGCCTGGATGGCGCCCTTCGCCGGGTCCCTCCTGCCCGCCGGCCTGGCGCTGTTCTGGGCCGGCGCGACCGCGGTCTATCGCCGGCTGGCGGGCCCGGGGGTCGAACGCCTGTTCCTGTTCGCGGCCCTCTTCGCCGTGTTCGAATGGTTGCGCGGTCACATCCTCACTGGCCTGCCGTGGAATCCGGCGGGCGCGACCTGGCCGGCCGGCTCGCCGCCGTCGCAGGTGGCCGCCTTCGTCGGCGTTTATGGCCTGGGCCTGATCACGGTGCTGGCGGTCTCGACCCTGGCGGTCGTGTTCGGATCGGGCCGCTGGAAGGTGAAATCCGGCTATGTGGCGCTCGGGGCCGGTCTGATCGTCGCGATGTTCGTGATCGGAACCGTTCGCCTGTCGACGGCGACCGGGGCCCTGACGCCGACCGTCGTGCGGATCGTTCAGCCCGACGTCAGCCAGCAGGCCAAATGGGAACCGGATCAGTTCGAGGCGGTCGTCCGGCGCTATGTGAACCTGTCCTCGAGCCTGAGCGGGCAGCGACCGGACGTGATCCTGTGGCCCGAGGGCGCCCTGCCCATCACCGCGAATGAGGCCTTCAGCAGCTGGGTCGGGGAGGCGATGGATCAGGCCCTGGAGGCCGACCAGACCTTGCTGGCCGGCTTCAGCCGCGCCGCAGCCGGCCCTGACGGCCAGCCGCAGTATTTCAACAGCCTGTTCGTCCTGCACGACGACGGGCAGGCGCTCCGCGTCACCTCTACATACGACAAGTACCGGCTGGTGCCGTTCGGCGAGTTCCTGCCGCTCGGCGAGCTGATGACCTCGACCGGGCTGCGGTCTCTGGTTCACGTGCCCTCGGACTTCAGCGCCGGTCCGCGGCCGGCTCCGGTGGATGTGCCGGGCGCGCCGCGGGCCCAGCCGCTGATCTGCTACGAGAGCCTGTATCCCGGGTTCACCTCCACGGCGGGCGGCCGACCTGGCTGGATCGTCAATGTATCCAACGACGCCTGGTTCGGGCGCACCTCGGGGCCGCTTCAGCATCTCAATCTGGCGAGCTACCGCGCCATCGAGACGGGCTTGCCGATGGCGCGAGCGACCCCGACCGGCGTCTCGGCGATGGTCGATCCGTACGGGCGCGTGACCGCCCGGCTGAACCCCGGGGAGAGTGGTGTTCTCGACGTGCGGCTGCCGGGCGCCATCGCCCGTCCCCTGTACGCCAGAATAGGGGATTTCTCGTTTGCGGCTATAGTGTTGCTGGCGCTCGCCCTAGGGTTGCGGCTCCGAAGTGCAGGACTGCAATTTTCGCGTGACAGGTCGGCAACCAAGGCGCATGACCATGGCTAGAACAGCCAAGCTGGCAGCCTAGGACCACCGCCATGCCCTCGTCTGACGCCCAAGAACGGAAACCCAATCCGATCGACACTCACGTCGGCTCGCGGGTCCGGATGCGACGCAAGTTGCTGGGCGTCAGCCAGGAGAAGCTGGCCGAGGCTCTGGGGCTCACCTTCCAGCAGGTTCAGAAGTACGAGCGCGGCGTCAATCGCGTGTCGGCCTCCAAGCTGTTCGAAGCGGCCAACTTCATGGGCGTCGAAGTCGGCTACTTCTTCGAGGGCCTGGCCGGGCGCAGCGCCGCCGAGGGCTTCGCCGAAAGTGAATCCGAGCGCTACACCCAGTCGTTCCTGATGACGACCGAAGGCGTCGAGCTGGCCTCGCTGTTCCCGCGCCTGTCGCAGAAGCAGCGCCGGCGGATCCTCGAACTGGTGCGCACCCTCGCCGACGACGAGGACTGAAGCCTCGTCGGCGGCTTGCCGATATAAAGATATCTTTATATGGTCCGCGCGCCCTGACACAGGAGAGCGCGCGCGTGAGCCGTAAGTCCTTCATCTTCACCTCCGAGAGCGTCTCGGAAGGCCATCCCGACAAGGTCGCGGACCGGATTTCCGACACCATCGTCGACCTGTTCCTGTCGAAGGATCCGGAGGCGCGCGTCGCCTGTGAAACCCTGACGACCACCAACCTCGTGGTGATCGCGGGTGAAGTCCGCGGCAAGGGCATCCTCGACAAACAGGGCAACTGGACGCCCGGCGTGAAGGAAGAGATCGAGGCCGCCGTGCGCGCCGCGGTCAAGGACATCGGCTACGAACAGTCCGGCTTCCACTGGGAGACCTTCGAGTTCCAGAACCACCTGCACCCGCAGTCCGCTGACATCGCCGTCGGCGTGGACGCGTCAGGCAACAAGGACGAGGGCGCGGGCGACCAGGGCATCATGTTCGGCTACGCCTCGAACGAGACCGAGGAGCTGATGCCCGCCACGCTCCAGTACAGCCAGAACATCCTGCGCAAGCTGGCGGCTCTGCGGCATAGCGGCGAAAAGCGCCTCGAGCCCGACGCCAAGAGCCAGGTCAGCCTCTATTACGAGGACGGCAAGCCCGTCCGGGCCACCTCGATCGTGGTCTCGACCCAGCATGCCAAGGGTCTGACCCAGGCCCAGGTGCGCGAGGTCGTCGAGCCGGTCGTGCGCGAGGTCCTGCCGCCGAGCTTCATCACTGACGAAACCGTCTGGCACATCAATCCGACCGGCATCTTCGAGATCGGCGGACCGGATGGCGACACGGGGGTGACCGGCCGCAAGATCATCGTCGACACCTACGGCGGCGCAGCCCCGCACGGCGGCGGCGCCTTCTCGGGCAAGGATCCGACCAAGGTTGACCGCTCGGCGGCCTATGCGGCGCGCTACCTCGCCAAGAACGTGGTCGCCGCCGGCCTGGCAGATCGCTGCACCATCCAGCTGAGCTACGCGATCGGCGTGGCCGAGCCCCAGTCGGTCCATGTCGACCTTCACGGCACCGGAAGGATCGACGCCGAAGTGCTCGAGCGCGAGCTGCCGGCCCTGATCGGCGGCGCGACCCCGCGCGCGATCCGCGAGCACCTCGGGCTGAACAAGCCGATCTACGCGCGGACAACCGCCTATGGCCATTTCGGCCAGTCGCCGGACGCCGAGGGCGGCTTCTCCTGGGAGAAGACCGACCTGGTCGACCAGTTGAAGGCTCTGGCCTGACGGGCGCGGGGCGTCTAGGAGGCGCCCCATGTCTTCCGATCAAACCCCGACCTGGGGACCGCTGCGCTCGTTTGGGCGCATCCGCTCGCGCACGCTGAAGCCGCGTCAGGCCGCGCTGTTCGACAGCCTGCTACCCGAGATCGCTGTCCCGGACCCCGAGGCGGGCCCGATCGATCCGGCCGCTCTGATGCCGGAGGCGAAAGAGGTCTGGCTGGAGATCGGCTTTGGCGGCGGCGAACATCTGGCCGAACAGGCTAGGCGCAATCCATCGGCCCTGATGATCGGTTGCGAGCCCTTCCTGAACGGGGTGGGCTCGGCGCTCAGGCACATCGAGGAGGGCGGACTGAAGAACGTCCGCCTTCACCCCGACGACGCCCGGGCGGTGATGCGCGCCCTGCCGGACGGATCGCTCCAGCGGGTGATGATCCTGTTCCCCGACCCCTGGCCCAAGGCCCGGCACAACAAGCGCCGCTTCGTCCAGCCGGAGACGGCGGCGGATATAGTGCGCCTGCTGAAGCCCGGCGGCCGGGTGCGGTTCGTGACCGACTGGAGGGCCTATGCCGACTGGGCGCTGGAAATCCTGAACGCGACGCCGGGTCTGCGCTGGACCGCCGAGGCGGCCGACGACTGGCGCACCGCGCCCGCCGATCACGTCGTCACCCGCTACGAGGAAAAGCGGCTCGGCGACACGCCGCCGATCTTCCTGGAGTTCGAGCGGGTCGCCCTCTAGGCCCGCGCCTTGCCCGAACGGCATAGCAGCGCTAGACCGCGCGCCGACGTTTTCTCCCCATCACCGACAGGACTTCAGATGGCCCGTTCCAAGATCGCCCTCATCGGCGCCGGCATGATCGGCGGCACCCTGGCTCACGTGGCCGCCCGCGAGCAGCTGGGCGACGTCGTCCTGTTCGACATCGCCGAGGGCACTCCCCAGGGCAAGGCGCTGGACATTTCGCAGGCCGCCGCCGTCTTCGACTCGGACGTGACCCTGAAGGGCGCCAACGACTACGCCGACATCGCGGGCGCGGACGTCTGCATCGTCACCGCCGGCGTGCCGCGCAAGCCTGGCATGAGCCGCGACGACCTGGTCTCGATCAACCTGAAGGTCATGAAGGCCGTCGGCGAGGGCATCAAGCAGTACGCCCCCAACGCCTTCGTGATCTGCATCACCAACCCGCTCGACGCCATGGTCTGGGCGCTGCGTGAATTCTCCGGGCTGCCCAAGGAGAAGGTCGTCGGCATGGCCGGCGTGCTCGACTCGGCCCGCTTCGCCCACTTCCTGGCCGACGCGACCGGCATTTCGGTGGAGGACATCCACGCCTGGACCCTCGGTGGTCACGGCGACGACATGGTGCCGATGGTGCGTCACTCCACCGTCGCCGGTCTGCCCCTGACCGAATGCGTCGAGCAGGGCATGCTGAGCCAGGACGCCCTGGACGCCATCGTCAAGCGCACGCGTGGCGGCGGCGGCGAGATCGTCGGCCTGCTCAAGACGGGGTCCGCCTTCTACGCCCCGGCCGAGAGCGCCATCGCGATGGCCAAGTCCTATCTGTTCGACAAGAAGCGCGTCCTGCCCTGCGCGGTGTGGGTCGAGGGCCAGTACGGCCTGGACGGCATGTATGTCGGCGTGCCGGTGGTGATCGGCGCCGGCGGCGCCGAGAAGGTCATCGAGTTCTCGATGAACGACGACGAGAAGGCCATGTTCGCCAAGTCGGTCGAGTCCGTTCAGGGCCTGATCAAGGCGTGCAAGGACATCGAGCCGGCGCTCGCCTGATCGACAGATAACGCCGTTGGACGGCGGCGCGCGGCGGGATTAGTCTGCGGTCATCGAACCGGAGGTCCGCCATGCGCCGCCCTGTCCTCGTTCTGCTTACCCTCGCCCTCATCACGCCGCCGGCCAGCCTCGCCGTGGCGCCTGACCCCGCCCAGGCCCAGGCCGGATGCCGGGGCGAGACGCCCCAGCCCGGAAGCCAGCGCCGCATGGCGATCCTCAACGCCCTGAGGCCTCACGTCGAGGCCATGGTGGGCGAGGACGTCGAGTTCATGGTCGACCGCATCCGCGTCGCCTGCGACTTCGCCCGCGTCATCGTCAGGGCCCAGACGCCCGGCGGTCACGGTAATCACTACGAGCCGGTCGACGCCCTGCTGCAGCGTTCGAACGGAACCTGGCGGATGCGCCAGATCGCCTGCACGGAGGTCGGCTGCGCTCCGGCTGCGCAGCAATACAGCCAGGCCTATCCGAACCTGCCGCGGGCGCTGCTATTCTGAGGGCATGACCTCAGGACCGATTCTCGAAACCCCGCGCCTCATTCTCCGGCCGACGCGCGCCGAAGACCTCGATGGCTATGTCGCGTTGATGCGCGATCCCGAGCATGTGCGCTTCATCGGCGGCGCGGCGCCGCCGTCGACGGTGTGGCGCCAGATGATGACGGTCGCCGGCGCCTGGTCGCTGAACGGCTATTCCTTCTTCACGGTGCTCGACAAGGCGTCCGGCGAGTTCGTCGGCCGCCTCGGTCCGTGGAAGCCGGAGGGCTGGCCATCGGAAGAGGTGGGCTGGAGCCTGCTGCCGTCGACGGTCGGCAAGGGCTATGCGACCGAGGGCGCCGCGGCCGCCGTGGACTGGGCTTTCAACCATCTCGGCTGGACCGACGTGATTCACATCATCGATCCGGAGAACCTGCCCTCGCAGAGGGTCGCCGAGCGGCTGGGCTCCGCCAATCGCGGCCGCACGCAGATGCCCGCGCCCTTCGATCACCTGACCGTCGACGCCTGGGGCCAGACACGCGATCAGTGGTCCGAGCACCGCAAGCGCTTCCCCTGGCTGGACGAGGTGGTCGTTCGCGCTTCGTGAACGCCCGGGCGCGGCCGTTCGCGAACGGCGGGCGTCGCTTGATGAAGGGCCGGATGCAGGCGGCTGCCTGACCGGACAGGGTGTCTCCATCGACGGCGGCCACGGGGGTCGCCTAACCCGGAGACGCCTCATGAAGACCGCCGCCTCAATCCCTGCGCTGGCCCTTGCCCTGGCCCTGACCGCCGCTCCCGCCTTCGCGCAAGACGCCGCGGACATCACCTTCACCTTCCAGATCGGCCAGCCGACCGGCGCCCTCATGGTCGCCCTCTACGACAGCGAAGCCGCCTATAGTGGCGAAGGCGGACCGGTTCGCGTCGCCCGGATCGAAGTCTCGGGCGCGACCGCCACGGCCGCCTTCGAGGGCCTGCCTGCCGGCGATTATGCCATGAAGGCCTTCCACGACGTGGACGGCGACGGCGAGATGGACACCAACCCGTTCGGCATGCCGACCGAGCCCTTCGCCTTCTCCAACAATGCGGTTGGCAACATGGGTCCGGCGGGATGGGACCGCGCCCACTTCGTCGTCTCGGGCGACGTCGCCCAGTCCATCGATCTGGCCCACTGAGGACGGTTGCGATGATCCCGTCCCGCCGGTCCTTCCTGATGGGCGCCGCCGCCCTTTCCGCCGCCGTCGTCACGCCCGATCTTGTCCAGGCGGCTCAGGCCGCGGCAGCGACCCCGGACTGGGCGCTGGCGACCGCCGATGTCGAGGCGGACATCGCCCGGCACGCGCTGTCGCTGGTCCGGGGCCGCGCCCCGACCGGGCTGGAGGGGGTCCTGTTCCGCAATGGACCGGCGAAGTTCCGACGTCCGGGCCGCAATGCGGGCCACTGGTTCGACGGGGATGGTCTCGTGCGCCGCTTCGCCCTGTCGGATGGGGAGGCCAGCCTGTCGGCCCGCTTCGTCGCCACCCGCAAGCGGGCGCAGGAGGAACGGCTCGGGGCGATGGTCATGCCGGGCTTCGGCACCGGACCGGACCCCCGGGCCGAGATCGGCTCGCCCGACGACGCCAACGCGGCCAACACTTCGGTCATCATGGCCGGCGACCAGCTATGGGCCCTGTGGGAGGCCGGGTCTCCCGTCGCCATGGATCCGGTGACGCTGGAGACCCGCGACTATGTCACCCTGCGGCCGGACATGCGGGCCATGCCGTTCCTGGCCCATCCGCGCATCGAGCCGGACGGCCGCATCTGGAACCTCGGCATGGGCGGTGACCAGGCCGTGGTCTGGCGGCTGGCCGCCGACGGCGCGCTCGAGGACGCCTCGGTCATTCCACTGCCGCGGGCCAGCTACGTCCATGACTTCACCGCGACGGCCCGACATCTGGTGATCGTGCTGCAGCCGTGGGTGCGTGAGCGCCAGACCATGCCCTTTTCCGACGGTTTCGCCTGGCGGGGCGAAACGGGCGCCCAGGTGCTCGTTGTCGACAAGGACGACCTGTCGCGCCGTCGCATCCACGAGATCGAGAGCTTCGGCTTCTTCCATCTGGGCGACGCCTGGGAGGACGGCGAGACGATCCGCTTCGATCTGGCGGCGCACCGCGACATGGATTTCGCCGCGCGCGGCGCGACCGAGGTGATCAACGGCGTGCCGCTATCCGGCGAGCCCGCGCGGCTGGCGCTGGTCACCCTGACGCCGGACGGCGGCGGCCGGGTCGAGCGGCTTCCGGTCGTGGCCGAGTTCCTTCGCTCGGATCCGCGGGTGGCGGGTCAGCCTCGCAGGCTGTCGGTTCACACCACCGGCGACACGCCGGAGACGCCCTTCGCCCGGGCCGTCGCGGTCACGGACTGGAGCGACGGCTCGACGCGCAGCTTTGACTTCGGGCAGGGCCATGTCGTCGACGAGATGGTCTTTGCGCCCAAGCCGGGCTCCACCTCAGAGCGCGACGGCTGGCTGATCGGGCCAAGCCTGAACCTGGCCGAGCGCGCCACCGAGCTTCACGTGCTGGACATCGCGCGCATCGAGGAAGGACCGGTCGCGACCTGGCGGGCCGATGTGGCCCTGCCGGCGGCGTTCCACGGCGCCTGGGTCGGCTAGTACCAGCCGGCTTTCCTGAGGGCAGGGGCGTAGCGGCGGCTGACCGGCGCCTCGATCCCACCCTTCAGGGCGAGGGTGGCGCGTCCGTCGCCGCGGCGCGCGCCCAGGACGGCGTCGCGCGCCACCCACCAGCTCCGGTGCACCTGGGCGCCCTCGAGGCCCTCCAGTTCGGCCACAGCGTCTGACAGGCGCATCAGGATCAGGTCGGAGCCCCGCTCGGTGTGGATGCGCAGATAGTGGTCCTCGGATTCGACGGCGTGGATCGCGGCGCCGCGCAGCTTGAGCGGGACGCGGTCCAGGAACCGGGGCGGAGAGGCGGCGCCGGGCTGGGCGTGGGTCTCGACGGGCCGGTCCAGGAGGTGCCCCAGCGCCGTCATCAGGGCGCTGACCAGATAGACGGGGCCCGCAAAGCCCATCAGGTCGTTCACGCGCCAGGGCCGGCCCGAAAACAGCACCGTGATGGCCCAGACAAGGACTGTCAGGGGCGCCGCGATGGCGATGCTCATCAGGACGCCGCGCAGAATTGGCCGGTCATCCATGGCCGCCCACTCGGCGAACAGGTGGGCGATGACGCCGCCCACTGCCGCCCCGACCATCATCGTCACGGTCCAGTACATCAGCCGGTAGCTCAGCGGCGCTTCGTCCGAGCCGAAGGCTCCGGCGAAGGCCAGGAACAGGCCGACCAGTACAGCGACGCCGAGCCCCTTGGACCAGGACGCCCAGAAGGCGCGTGACGGTGAGGTCATGTCTTCTCGGGGGCGCAGCAGGCCCTGAAGCCAGCCGCGGCGAACCTGACCATATAGGCGCCCGCCGTCTCCAGATCGCCCGACCGCGCCAGGCCGCCGGACAGGCGGTCCAGCCGGCCGGTTTCGCCCAGCGTCAGGGTCAGGGCGCCCGACAGCATGTGATAGGCCCAATAGAGGTCCACCTCGCGTGCGTCGGGCAGGACCTGCTTGATCAGGTCGATCAGCCGACGGATCGCCGGGTCGTAATAGCGGGCCATGATTTCGCCGCCGAAGGTCGGGTTGGCGTTGGTCTGGGCGACGAGCGCTGAATAGTGCTTCCAGCCCGGCCCACCCTTCAGCGACCATTCGAACGGCGGACGAAGGAAGGCTTCGAAGAGTCCCTCCAGTGTCATGTCGGCCCCGGCCTCGCGGGCGTAGCGGTTGATCGCCTCGACCCGCTCGTTGTTCCAGACCTCGGCGCGGCGCAGGAACACCGCGTCGAACAGGTCGCGCTTGGCGCCGAAGTAGTAGTGGACCAGCGCCGTATCGACGCCGGCCTCGCGGGCCACCTCGCGGATGGTGACGCCGTAGAAGCCATGCTTGGAAAACAGATCCTCGGCAGCGTCCAGGATCGAGTCGCGGGTATCCCCATTGGCCCGCGTCTTGGGCGGGCGTCCGCGGCGAGCGGGCTTCGGCGGGGCGGTGTCGTCTTCGGCCATTTCGGCGCCAGCCTAGTCGCGCCGCGCCCGCTGTCCAGCTTGTGCATTTCGGCAACATCGCGGCCAGCGCATGGCGAGACGCAAGCGTGGCGTTTGACAGGTTCCTGAATTGCGGTCACCTTGCCGAAAAATCATTGAACGCTGAATAAAAATATTCAGTCCTTTTGGAAACGCAGTCGGGGAGATCACTATGAAGACTGTTGCCCGCGCCGCCCTTCTGGCCGGCGCCGCCTGGAGCGCCATGAGCGTACAGGCCCTTGCCCAACAACCCACCGCCGGCCAGGACGACGTGGTCGAGGAAGTCATCGTCACGGCGCGCCGCCGTGAGGAATCGCTGCAGGAAGTGCCGGTCGCCGTCACCGCGCTCAGCGAAGAGCGCCTTGAGCAGACCGGCGCGACCGACATCACGTCGCTGCAGCAGCAGACCCCGAACGCGACCGTTCAGGTGGCCCGCGGGTCGAACTCGACCCTGATCTCCTTCATCCGCGGCGTGGGCCAGCAGGATCCGCTGTGGGGCTTCGAGCCCGGCGTCGGCCTGTACATCGACGATGTCTATGTCGCCCGTCCGCAGGGCGCCGTGCTCGACATCTTCGACATCAACCGGATCGAAGTGCTGCGCGGCCCGCAGGGCACGCTCTATGGCCGCAACACCATCGGCGGCGCGATCAAGTACGTCACCAACCGTCTGGGCCAGGACCCGGACTTCGAAGCGTCGCTGACCCTGGGCTCCTACCGCCAGGCCGACGTGGTCGTCTCGGGCGACGCTCCGATCACGGACACCATCTCGGTCGGCGGCGCCTTCGCGCGCTACACCCGTGACGGCTTCGGCGAAAACACCAACCTGGGCGAGGACCAGTACAACCGCGACGTCACCGCATGGCGCCTCTCGACCGAATGGACGCCGAACGCCGACTGGTTCTTCCGTCTGGCCTACGACCGCGTCGAGGACGATTCCAACCCGCGTCACGGTCACCGCGAGGTGCCGTCGACCACGGGCGGCTATCTGCCGCCGGCCGACGTCTATGACACCCAGGCGGGCATCACGGGCGAGCAGCGCGTGGTCACCGAGGGCCTGTCGCTGACCGGCGAATGGTTCGTCAACGACTGGCTGACCCTGCGTTCGATCACGGCCCAGCGCCGCGGCGACACGGCCACGGTCATCGACTTCGACCAGACGCCGCAGCCCTTCCTCGACGTCCCGGCCATCTATTCGGACAATCAGTTCAGCCAGGAAGTCCAGGCCCTGTTCGAAGGCGACCGCTGGTCGGGCGTCGCGGGCATCTACTACCTCGACTCCACCGCCGCCGGCGTGTTCGACACCATCGCCGGCAACCTGGGCGTGGTCATCGCCGCGGCCGGTTCGGTCGACACGACCTCTTGGTCGGTGTTCGGCGACTTCTCCTACGACCTGACCGACCGCCTGGAAATCTCTGTCGGCGGCCGCTGGACGCAGGACGACAAGACCGGCGATGTCTACCGCGCCTTCTTCCTGGGCGCGACGCGCTCGCCCCTGACCGGCGGCACGCCGCGTCCGGTGTTCGCGACCCGCACGGACTACACCGCCTCGGAGACCTTCGAGCGCTTCACGCCCCGGATTTCGCTGTCGTACGATTTCTCGGACGACCTGTCGGGCTACGCCTCCTATTCGCAGGGCTTCAAGTCGGGCGGCTGGGACATGCGCGGCGACGCCTTCCTGACGCCGCAGACGGTCGAGGGCTATGACCCGGAAATCGTCGACACCTTCGAGATCGGCCTGAAGGGCATGCTGATGGACCGCATCCGGTTCTCGTCGGCCGTCTTCTATTCGGCCTATGAAGACCAGCAGATCACCTCGCAGGTGGTCGCCACCCTGCCGGCCACGGGCATCGCCTCGATCGTCGACAACGTCGGCTCCTCGACCATCTACGGCGCCGAGCTGGAAGCGACGGCCTTCATCACCGAAAACCTGACGGCCTTCCTGTCGTACGGTTACCTGCACGCCGAATTCGACGAGTTCATCACCTTCGTGACGGGCTCACCGGTCGACATCTCCGACACCCGCGTGTTCCAGAACTCTCCGGAGCACTCGGTCTACCTCGGCGCCACCTGGACCCAGCCGCTGTTCCAGGGCGAACTGGCGGTGACGCCGTCGCTGTCCTACCGCTCGGACTACCACCTGTTCGAAGCGCGCGATCCGATCCTCGACCAGGACGCCTACACCCTGGTGGACCTCGCCGCGATCTGGGACTCGCCCAACGGCAACTGGTCGATCGGCTTCAACGGCCGCAACCTGACCGACGAGCGCTACCGTGTGGGCGGCTACAGCTTCCCGGGCGCCACCTTCAACAACTCGATCAGCGCCTTCTACGGCCCGCCGCGCACCTTCTCGGTGACCCTGACGGCCCGCTACTGATCGCGGACCTTTCCTGAGCCTATCGCCCCGGTCGTCGGACAACGGCCGGGGCTTTTCTTTTTTCGGCCGCCCCACTTTTTGCGTTGCGCCACGCGCGTGCGGACCTAGGGTCGGTGTCAGTTCCGGGGAACTCAGATGACCGACGCCCAGACCCTGCCGGCCGACAAGCCGGGCTACCGCTTCTACGTCCTGGCGATCCTGATCTTCGTCTACATGCTGAACTTCCTGGATCGCCAGATCATCGGCATCCTGGCCGCGCCCCTGAAGGAAGAGTTCGGCATGTCCGACAGCCAGTTCGGGCTGCTGGGCGGGATCGCCTTCGCGTCGGTCTACTCGACCCTGGCCATTCCCCTGGCCTGGGTGGCCGACCGGTTCAGCCGGGTCTGGATCATGACCGGGGCCCTGGCGGTCTGGTCGGGCTTCACGGCCCTGTGCGGTGTCGCCACTTCCTTCACCCAGCTGTTCCTCTTCCGCATGGGCGTGGGCGTCGGAGAGGCCGGCGGCGTGGCGCCGGCCTACTCTCTCGTGGCCGACTATTTCCCGCCCCACCAGCGTGCCCGCGCCCTGGCGGGCTTCGCCTTCGGCATTCCGCTGGGTACAGCGGCCGGCACCTTGGTCGGCGGCCTTCTGGCGGCTAGCTACGGCTGGCGCACGGCCTTCATCGTTGTCGGCCTGCTCGGGGTGATCCTGGCCCCGCTGCTGCGTCTCACGGTCAGGGATCCCCGTCGAGGAGGCACGGATATACCCAAGGCCGTCGAGCCGGCGGCCGTCGATGGCGCTCCTGTCGTTTCGGCCCCGCTTCGCGGCGACGACCGCCTCGGCAAGAAGGTGGCGCTCGGCATGATCGGCCTGGCCGTCGGGCTACTTGCGCTGGCGGGTCTGGCCCATCTGGATGTGCTCGCCTTCAATCCGCTCGTGCTGGTGTTTGCGGGCCTGCTGGCGGGCGTCATCGGCGTCTCCTTCATGATCGCGCGCACGACCGCCTCCGCGGTGATGCCCAAGCCGAGCTTCTGGCTATTGGCGCTGGGCGCCGCATCCTCGTCGGTCTGCGGATACGGCATCGCCGGGTGGTTGCCTCTGTTCATGATGCGAAGCTTCGACATGACCCTGACCCAGGTCAGCTGGTACTATTCCGGCATCGCCCTGATCGGCGGCATTCTGGGCATCTGGGGCGGCGGCATGATCGCCGACCGGCTCGCGAAACGGGGCAAGGGCGCCTATCCGCTGGTTCCCGCCATCGCTTTCCTGATCTCGGCGCCCTGCTTCATCCTGGCCATGAACTCGCCGTGGGCCATCGGCCTGATCCTTCCCGGCGGCGGAACGCCGGTCCAGGAACTGACGCTCGCCTTCCTCATCTTCCTCATCCCGACAGGCCTGAACCTCGCGTGGCTGGGACCGGTCACGGCCTCGGTCCAGCACCTCGTGCCGGCGCCTATGCGCTCGACGGCCTCGGCCATCTTCCTTCTGTTCAACAACCTTCTGGGGATCGCGGTCGGCTTCTACTATTTCGGCTTCATGAGCGATCTGCTGGCCCCTCGGTTCGGCGAGGAGAGCCTGCGCTGGGCGATCTACACCGGCATGGGCTTCTACATCCTGGCTGCCTTCCTGCTGATCGGCGCCTCGCGGACCCTCAAGCGGGACTGGGTGGACTGACGGCCGGCTAGACGGTTGCGCCTGCGAAGGCGCAACCCCTATAAGGCGCGCCATCTCCCCATTGGTCGCGCGGCGGTCTTTCCATGAACATCCACGAATATCAGGGCAAGCAGGTCCTGAAGGGCTACGGCCTGCCGGTCGCCGATGGCGTCGCCATCACCTCCGCCGACGAGGCCGAGGCCGCGGCGAAGTCGCTGCCGGGGCCGCTCTATGTGGTGAAGTCCCAGATCCACGCCGGCGGCCGCGGCAAGGGGCGCTTCAAGGAACTGGGCCCCGACGCCAAGGGCGGCGTGCGCCTGGCCTTCTCGGTCGAGGATGTCGTCAAGAACGCCCGCGAGATGCTGGGCTCGACCCTGGTCACGGCCCAGACCGGCCCGGCCGGCAAGCAGGTCAACCGCCTCTATATCGAGGACGGCGCCGACATCGCCCGCGAGCTTTATCTGTCCCTGCTGGTCGATCGTGATTCCGGCAAGGTCGCCTTCGTCGCCTCGACCGAGGGCGGGATGGACATCGAGGCGGTCGCTCACGACACGCCCGAGAAGATCATCACCCTGCCGATCAACCCGGAAACGGGTGTGACCAAGGCCGACGTCGAGGCGCTGAACTCCGCGCTGAAGCTGGATGGCGCGGCGGCCCAGGACGGCGAGTTCATCTTCCCGACGCTCTACCGGGCGTTCGTGGAGAAAGACATGTCGATGCTGGAGATCAATCCGCTCATCGTCATGGAAAACGGCCGCATCCGCGTGCTGGACGCCAAGGTTTCCTTCGACGGCAACGCGATGTTCCGTCACCCGGAGCTGGAGTCGCTGCGCGACAAGACCGAGGAAGACGAAAAGGAAATCGAGGCGTCCGAGTGGGACCTCGCCTATGTCGCCCTGGACGGCAACATCGGCTGCATGGTCAACGGCGCCGGACTGGCGATGGCCACGATGGACATCATCAAGCTTTATGGCGCGGAACCGGCGAACTTCTGTGACGTCGGCGGCGGCGCCACCAAGGAGAAGGTCGCGGCGGCCTTCAAGATCATTACCAAGGACCCGGCCGTCAAAGGCATCCTGGTCAACATCTTCGGCGGCATCATGCGCTGTGACGTCATCGCCGAAGGCGTCGTCGCGGCGGTGAAGGAAGTCGGGCTTCAGGTGCCGCTGGTCGTGCGCCTGGAAGGCACCAACGTCGATCTCGGCAAGAAGATTCTCAACGAGTCCGGCCTGGCCATCACGGCCGCCGACGACCTGGACGACGCGGCCCAGAAGATCGTCGCGGCGGTCGGGTGATGATCGTCGCCGCCCTGCTCGGCGCGGTTCTGGCCAGCCAGCCGGCCCCGCTGGTGATCGACCCGCGTGCCGACTTCGTCGCCCTGTGCGTCGAGACCCGCGGGGAGCCGGACTCGGTGCGGCGGGCGCTGCTGACCCAGACCGGCTGGGAGCCGGCCGCGGGTCCCGACGACCTGACCATCTGGCGGCGGACCTCGGGCGAGCATGCCGAAACCCTGACCATCGGCCGACGCGAAGTCGGCGGCGGGCCAAAGGACATCTGCTCGATCCAGTGGTCGCCGGGCGATGAGGCCGTTATCGCGGGCGCTCCGGAAGGACTGGCCCCGGTGACAGGCGCCATCAACGCCGAGGCGGGCCTGTATTTCGTGGCCGCTTCGGACGCGGCGGTGACCGCACGCGACTTCGATTTCGTCAGCGTCACCCACGACGCCGAGCTGACGACCCTGCTGCTGCTGCGCCCGGTCCGCTGACGCGCGGGGCTTTGACGCCTCGCCGCCCCCGTGTCACAGGTTGCGACAGAGATCGTTTCCAGTTCCGGGGGAGTATCATGTTTCGTCGTCTCGTCGGCTGCGGCCTCGCCGCAGCCCTGATGTGTCTCGCGCCGGCCGCCCACGCCCAGAGCGCGAGCTCCGCCGATATGCTGCAGCAGTTCCAGACCCTGTGCGTGAACGGCCTCGCGGACCGGGGCGCCTTCCGTCAGGCCGTCCAGGGCGCCGGCTGGATGCCCGCGCCGGAAGGCATGTTTCCCGCCGACCCCATGATCCGCGACCCCGAGGTCTGGATCCAGAGCTCGCGTGTCGGCATGTACTTCGCCTTCGTGGCGGAGATGGAATACACCGAGGGCGGCGACGTCATTCCGATGGACGCCTGCGCCATCGGCGTGATGCCGGCTCCGTCCGATTTCTTCGCTGCGCTCGACGTCTTCGCCGGGGGGAATCAGCTTCAGGGCTTCGACACCGAGCCCACGGACCGGGCCTACGGCTTCCGGGTCGTCGACGGCCGAGCCGTCCCGGCCGAGCCCATGGGCAGCGTCCAGATGGCCCGCGCCCTGCTCAACAACGAGATGAACATCGTGATGGGCCGCTCTGAGCCGCAGATGAGCCTGCTCATGTACATGGCTCCGACCTTCTAGGGTCGGGCGGCCGGGGTCTCGGCCGCAAAGGGTTCCAACGCCGTCGCGGCTGCGCTAGGGAGGCGCACCTCCCCCGCAGCCCGTGAGCGCGATGTCTATCCTCGTCGACAAGAACACCAAGGTCCTGGTCCAGGGCCTGACCGGCAAGACCGGCACCTTCCACACCGAACAGGCGCTCCGCTACTACGGCACGCGCATGGTTGGCGGCATCCACCCGACCAAGGGCGGCACGAACTGGCAGGGATCCGAGGGCGAGACCCTGCCGATCTTCGCCTCGGTGGCGGAAGCGAAGGACGTGACCGGCGCCGACGCCTCGGTCATCTACGTCCCGCCGTCGGGCGCCGCGGACGCCATCATCGAGGCGATCGACGCCGAGATCCCCTTCATCACCTGCATCACCGAGGGCATCCCGGTGCTGGACATGGTGCGCGTCAAGGCGCGCCTGGAGAAGTCCAAGTCGCGCCTGCTGGGCCCGAACTGCCCGGGCATCCTGACGCCGGAAGAGTGCAAGATCGGCATCATGCCGGGCTCGATCTTCAAGAAGGGCAACGTCGGCATCGTGTCGCGTTCGGGCACCCTGACCTATGAGGCCGTGTTCCAGACGACCAACGAAGGCCTGGGCCAGACCACGGCCGTCGGCATCGGCGGCGACCCGGTCAAGGGCACAGAGTTCATCGACGTGCTCGAGCTGTTCCTGGCCGACGACGAGACCCACTCGATCATCATGATCGGCGAAATCGGCGGCGCCGCCGAGGAAGACGCCGCCCAGTTCCTGATCGACGAGGCGAAGAAGGGCCGCAAGAAGCCGATGG
>CAMLNT010000022.1 GCA_946481425.1 uncultured Brevundimonas sp. | reverse complement strand
GTCTTGCAGGTCGAGAAGAAGATCCGCAGCCGCGTCAAACGCCAGATGGAGCGCACCCAGCGCGAGTACTATCTGAACGAACAGATGAAGGCGATCCAGCGTGAGCTGGGCGAACAGGACGACCAGCGTGACGAGCTGATGGAGCTCGAGAAGCGCATCAAGAAGACCAAGCTTTCCAAGGAAGCGCGGGCAAAGGCCGAGGGCGAGCTGAAGAAGCTGCGCAACATGAGCCCGATGTCGGCGGAATCGACGGTGGTTCGGAACTACCTCGACTGGCTGCTGTCGGTGCCATGGGGCAAGGCCAAGCAGAAGCCGATCGACCTCAATCGGGCCGAGGAAATCCTTGAGGAGGACCACTACGGCCTCGAGAAGGTCAAGGAGCGGATCTTGGAGTATCTGGCCGTCCAGGCGCGGACCGGGACGCTCAAGGGTCCGATCCTGTGCCTTGTCGGTCCTCCGGGGGTCGGCAAGACCTCGCTCGCCAGGTCGATCGCCAAGGCCACGGGCCGTGAATACGTCCGCATGTCGCTGGGCGGCGTGCGCGACGAAAGCGAGATCCGCGGCCACCGTCGGACTTACATCGGCTCGATGCCGGGCAAGATCATCCAGTCGATGAAGAAGGCCAAGACGACCAACGCCTTCATCCTGCTGGACGAGATCGACAAGCTCGGCGCCGATTGGCGCGGCGACCCGTCGTCTGCGCTGCTCGAAGTGCTCGACCCGGCCCAGAACTCGACCTTCGGGGACCACTACCTCGAGGTCGATTACGACCTGTCCAACGTCATGTTCGTGACCACGGCCAACAGCCTGAACATGCCCCAGCCCCTGATGGACCGGATGGAGATCATCCGGGTCAGCGGCTACACCGAGGACGAAAAGGTCGAGATCGCCAAACGCCACATCCTGCCCAAGCTGGCCAAGGACCACGGCCTGAAGGAAGGCGAGTGGATCGTGCCCGACAGCTCGATCCGCGACCTGATCCGCTACTACACGCGTGAAGCGGGCGTCCGGAACCTCGAGCGCGAGCTCGGCGGCCTGGCCCGGAAGGCCGTGCGCGAGATGGCCAAGGAGAAGCAGGTCTCGATCACCGTCGATGACGAGCGGCTGGCCCGCTATGCCGGGGTGCGCAAGTACCGCCACGGCGAAACCGACGACATCGATCAGGTCGGCATTGTCACGGGCCTGGCCTGGACCGAGTTCGGCGGCGACATCCTGACGATCGAGGCGGTCAAGATGCCCGGCAAGGGCCGCATGACCGTCACCGGCAACCTGAAAGAGGTGATGAAGGAATCGATCTCGGCCGCGGCCTCCTACGTCCGTGCGCGGTCGCTGGCGTTCGGAATCAAGCCGCCGGTGTTCGAACAGACCGATGTGCACGTCCACGTGCCCGACGGCGCGACGCCCAAGGACGGCCCGTCGGCCGGGATCGCCATGGTGACCGCCATGGTGTCGGTCCTGACCGGAAACCCGATCCGCAAGGACATCGCCATGACCGGTGAAGTAACCCTGCGTGGCCGGGCCACGGCCATTGGCGGGCTCAAGGAGAAGCTCCTGGCGGCGCTGCGCTCGGGCATCAAGACGGTCCTGATCCCTCAGGAAAACGTCAAGGATCTCGAGGACATCCCGGCCAATGTGAAGGATGCGCTGGAAATCATTCCGGTTTCCAACGTCGATGAGGTGCTCAAGCACGCCCTGACCAAGCCGCTCACGCCGGTCGAATGGGATCCCGAGGCCGAACCGCTGCCGCGGCCGGTCTCCGAAGACGGGGCCGGCGGCGTCGTCGCCCACTGATCGAGCGCGCAATCCCTTGTAGAAACGCGGTTTCAGAGGCCCTGAAACCGCGTTTCTCTTTTGACGCGAGGGAAATCCCTGCTCTAATGGCTCCGCAAGAAGCCCGGTGAGTCGCACACCTTGCGGTTCCGGGCCTCCACAAGGGTTGGGAGACCACACATGACCAAAGCCGAACTCATCAACGCCATGGCGGATGCTGCCGGCCTCTCGAAGGAACAAGCCAAGAAGGCGCTCGACGCCTTCACCGACAGCGTCACCTCTTCGCTGAAGAGCGGCAATGACGTCCGTCTGGTCGGCTTCGGTACGTTCGTTGCGGTGACCCGCGCGGCCGGTACGGCCCGCAACCCGCGCACGGGTGAAACCGTCGCTCGTCCGGCCTCCAAGACCGCGCGCTTCCGCGTCGGCGAAGGCCTGAAGACCGCCCTGAACGGCTAATCGCCCTCAGGCATTGAGTTAAGGAAGGGCGCGGGCTAAGGCTCGCGCCCTTTCTCTTTGAGCCCCAGGCTCATCGGGCGGCTAGCTCAGCGGTAGAGCGTCTCGTTTACACCGAGAGGGTCGGGGGTTCGATCCCCTCGCCGCCCACCATTTTCCAGCGGTCCCCGGTGTCGTCGGCGTCGCCGAAATCACCGGAAAATCCGTAGCTGAATTCTCCGCGAAATATCTGTCGCGGATGACAGCCAAGAAAAAGGCCGCCGGTTGCCCGGCGGCCTTTGCCGTTTCAGCCGATCCCGAAGGATCAGAACTTGAAGCTGGCCCGCAGAAGCAGGGCGTAGCGGGCGTAGCCGTCCAGCAGCTCGGCATCGCCTTCCAGGGCCAAGAAGCCCAGCTCGTTGCCAAGGTTCAGGCGGAAGCCGACGATCGGACCGCCGCCTTCCAGGCTGTCGCCCTCGAGCGAGAACGGCGAGCCGGTCGACAGGAAGCGCGCGGTGGTCGTGCCCGGGTCGTGCGAGAAGATCTGACGCCAGCCGAGCCGGATTTCCGGACGCAGCCAGCGGTTCTCGCCGAAGCCGGCGCCGACCGTGACGGCCACAGTCGACGAAAAGATGTGGCCGCTGCGGTCCTCATAGCCGAGGTCGAAGCCGTCCCCGCCGCCAGCTTCCTCGTGGGCGTCCTCGTTGAGGCGGAAGTACTCGACGAAGGCCTCGGGGCGGATGCTCCAGCGGCCCATCTGGTAGTCGTAGGCAGCGCCGGCGGCGAGCGCGAGGCTGTAGCCGTTCCAGTCGGACTCGTTGCGGCGATTGATGCCGGGGGCGATCAGCTGGCGGACGCTGTCGAAGCTGGCGAAGCCGGCCGCGCCACGCGCCCACACGTTCCAGCGCACGCCCTGGGCGCGCCAGTACAGGCCGAGCTCCAGAAGCTGGGCAGAGAGCACTTCCTCGGCTTCCGATTCCGGATCCTCGAGGTCCGAGGAAGTCAGGGCGAAGGACAGGCCCAGGGCCCCGAAGCCCGTGCCGCGCTCCACACCTCCGGCGAAGCCGAAGCCCTCGGAGCGGAAGCCGTAGGCCTCGCCGCGCTCACGGTCGGCGTAGAAGTTGATCTCCTGCAGCCAGGCGCTGGTCTCGCCTTCGCCGGCGGGGTGGCCGCGGCCGGAGAGGGCGCGGGTGACCGCGTCGACGCCGGTGGCCAGCGAGATCAGCGGGCCGCCGTTGTGATCGGGCAGGGTCTGTTCGTAGAGATCGAAGAAGCCGTCGCGGCCCGTCTGCGACAGGAAGGCCTCAAGCAGTTCTGGATCCTCGGCCAAAGCTTCGTAGAAGGCGCCGTAGGCCGCCGATTCCGAAGCGATGAACCCGAATTCCGCGTTCGTGCGCTGGCGCGCATCGACGTAGACCTGGTTCAGGGTGTTATCCACGCCAGCATTCACGACGTACATGAACGGCGAGTTTTCCTGCAGCGCCGTCTGATCGATCGTGCCGGCGTTGAGGGTCGTGGCCTGGATGATGACGAAGCGGGTCGGATCGTCCAGCAGCGAAGTGAAACGTACGCCAAGGCCTGCGCCGGTCGTGATGTTGGCTGTGCCCGACACGTTGAAGCCGCCGGTGTTGCCCGACACCGGGTCGATGGTGACGATCAGGTTGCCGTCGGCGCCGACATTCAGGTTGGAGATGGTGATGGCGGTCGGCTGACGCGCGTCCAGCACGCCGTCGGAGACCGTAATGTCGAGCAGGCCGTCGGTGTCGGTCAGGGCGCCTCGGACCGCAGCCCCGCCCGAGACGAGCAGGGTGTCCTGACCCAGGCCGAACTCGATGCCGCCGTTGACGTCACCGTTGCGGATGTCCACCAGGTCGTCGCCCGAGCCGAGCAGGATGTCGCCGGTGATGGCCGGTTCCTGGTCGTCATCGACGCCGTCTCCGTCCGCGTCTGCGTCCGCGGCGCCGTCTGCGCCGTCATCGCCATCGTTGACGCCATCCTGGATCAGGGTGACGCCGGTCGTGTTGGCGCTGACGTCGATCGCGACGGCCCGTCCGGTGATGGTTTCGTCGCTGGCGTCCGTGTTGTCATCATCGGCGTCATCCTCATCGTCGGTGGCGACGACGAAGGCCTCGATGAAGCCGGTGTTGTTGATGTTGGTCAGAGCGCCGGACGCATCACGCACGGCGTAGGCGGTGCCGTTCTCGCCGGTCGACAGGGCGGTGATCGAGCCGCTGTTTTCGAACGTCGAGGTCAGGGCGCCGGCGCGGATGTCGAGGCCGACCACGTCAAAGGCGTCTTCGCCGGCCGCGATGCCGCGGATGATGCCGCCGTCATTGAAGAAGGTGTCGAGCTGGACGCCCGAGCCGAGGACGATGGCGTAGGAGTTGGCGTTGTTGGTGATTGAGGTCACCGTGCCGGTGTTCAGCATGCCGCCGTCGACCACGACGCCCATGCCGCCGTCGAGGCCGAAGCGCAGCGCCGTGGCCTCGATACCGTCGTAGCGGCCGCTGGCCAGGATCGAGCCGTTGTTGATGAAGCCATAGGCCTCGTCGCCCGTCCCGGCCACGCCCAGGGTGATGGCCTGGGTCATCGACCCGACCTGCACCGCCGGCGCAGAGCCGAAGGCGATGATCGTCGATTCCCGCTCATTGGCGTCCGGCACGCCATTGTTGTCGTCATCGGGGTCGTCGGCATCCAGAATGCCGTCGTCGTCGTCATCCGTATCGCCGGCGATGTCGCTGTGCGGGCGGTCAAAGACCACGCCGCCGGCGACATTGCCCGAAATGCTGACCGCGGGGCCGCCGATCAGCAGGTCGTCGGCGTCGAGAGCCGCAAGCTGTTCCTCGGTCAGGTCCCCGGTGTAACGGAAGCCGGTCACGGTCATCGGCGCGCCGAAGGTCAGTCGGCCCGCGACGTCGCCTTCGATGGACACACCAACCGTGCCGCCGCCCGTGGCGCTGATGGTGCCGCCAGCGTAGATATTGCCGCTCACCGGACCCGTCACGCGGATGCCGTAGCTGTTGTCGCCGAGAATCGTCAGCGCGCCGGTGCTGATGAGATTGCCGTTCAGCCCGGTCTCGACCGAGATGCCGGCGGAGTTGTTGCCTTCGACCGTTATCGATCCCGTCGAGGTGATGTCGCCATCGACGGCTCCGGGGCCGACGGCGCGGATGCCGAATCGGCCCGTACCCGTCGCGAAGGCGCCGTCCAGATCACCGTCGTTGTCAGTGTCGGTCGCGGTGAAGCTGTCGGTGACCAGAATCTGGCCGCCGTGGGTCACGTCGGTGGTGTAGCCGCCGTTGATCAGGATGCCGGTCGAACCGTCCGCGGCGTTTTCCATGACGATGCGGCCGGCCGCATCAATGGTCACGTTGTTGCTGGAGTTGACCGTGATGGCCACGCCACTGCCGAGGCGGATCACGCCGCCGTTGCCGATGCGGATCGAGTCCGGAGACCCATTGTTGGCCGTGGCCGTGGCGATCGGAGTCGTGCGCTCGTTGGAGATCACCGTCTGAGCGGCGGCTCCAGAGGCCATCATCAGCGGGGCGAGCGCGACGGCCGCCGCAAGCTGGATACGCATTAAGACTGACCCCTACGACTGTTTCGCGCGCGAATGGCCGCCCAAGGGAGGGCGGCGCGAAGGCCCCAAG
This sequence comes from uncultured Brevundimonas sp., assembly GCA_946481425.1. Next base: position 12,057 of record CAMLNT010000022.1, on the reverse strand, counting down.
TTTCTTCTTTTTGGGGCGAATGCAAGGCGAACTTACCCGGTTGCGACTATCGGCTGCAATGGCGTTGAACAGTCGGTAGCAAAGTGATATCACATTGACATCTAAAGCAGGGGTGTTTGATGAACTCGCAAATCACGTCGTCTCAGGAGAGGCCCGCCCGCACGTCGAGCGGCATCCTGATGCTTTTGCTCTCGCTGGCCATGATGATCGGCGGGGCCGTCCTGATCGTCAGTACGATCGGTGGCGCTATCGGTCCGGACGCCATGCTCGCGGTCGGAATTCTGCTCGAAGTGGTCGGCCTCTTTCTGCTGTGCGGCCTCTATTCCATCCAGCCCAACGAGGCGGTGGCGATCCTTCTGTTCGGGGACTACCGCGGTACGGACCGTGCGGCCGGTCTGCGCTGGGTCGTCCCCTGGTACAGCCGCAAGAAGGTGTCGATGCGCGTGCGCAACGTCACGTCGGACAAGCTGAAGGTGAACGATAACCGGGGCAATCCGATCGAGATCGCGGCCAACGTCGTCTGGCGCGTGCGCGACTCGGCCCAGGCGCTGTTCGACGTCGATGACTATGCCGCCTTCGTGAATATCCAGATCGACACGGCGTTGCGCGATATCACCTCGCAGTACGCATATGACCACGGCGAAGAGCACGAGCCGACCCTCAGGGCCGACGCTGAACTGGTCGCCGACAAGCTGCGCGAGGAACTACAGGAGCGGGTACGCGTCGCCGGCGTGATCGTCGACGAGGCGCGCCTGGCTCACCTCGCCTATGCCTCGGAAATCGCCAGCGCGATGCTGAAACGCCAGCAGGCCGAAGCGGTCCTCGCCGCCCGGCGCCTGATCGTGCAGGGCGCGGTCGGCATGGTGGAGACCGCGCTTGACCAGCTGAGCGAGCGGGGCGTCGTCGACCTGGACGAAGAACGCAAGGCGGCGATGGTCTCGAACCTGCTGGTCGTGCTGTGCGCGGATCGCGAGGCCCAGCCGGTCGTGAACACCGGCACCCTGTACGGCTGACTTATGGCCGAGCGCCCCAAAGCCTCGGCCAGGAAGGCCTTTCTGTTGCGGATCAACCCGCAGGTGATGGCGGCCGTCGAGAAACTCGCGGCCGCCGAACTGCGAAGCGTGAACGCCCAGATCGAATGTCTGGTCAGAGAGGCGTTGAACACGCGGGCCAAGCGCGATAGCTGAATCTGGAAGCTGAGCCGTACGCCGACGCATCCGACCGGCCTGGTCGCGCGTTAGGCGGTCGGACAACAGCTTAAGGGTACGCCGCGCATGGTCATGGACGCCTGGGAACAGGAGCAGCGCTGGGTCTTCTCGCTCGAGGAGAAGATCGCCGACACGCTGCGCCGGCTGGACCGCTACGGCGAGGATCGCCGGCCCCGGCTCGTCGACACCACCATGCAATACGCGCCGGTGTCCGGCGGCGTGAAGCGCTATCTGCAGTCCAAGTCGGAGTGGCTCGACCGCAATCGTCCGGGCGTGCGCCACGCCCTGCTGGTGCCCGGCAGCAAGACGGCGGCGCGTGGCGACAAGCTGGTGACGGTGGCCGCTCCCAAAGTCCCATTCGGCGCCGGATATCGCTGGCCGATGTCGCGCAAGAAATGGGCGACATGGCTGCAATCGCTGAACCCTGCGGTAATCGAGGCGGGCGACCCTTACGGACCGGGCGTCGCCGCGCTGGAGGCCGGCCAGCACCTGGGCGTTCCGGTCATCGGCTTCTGCCATTCCGACCCGGCCTATCTGGCGTCGATCCACTGGGGCCAGTGGGCCGTGAAGCCGATCGAGAAGCGCTGGGGCGAGATCTTCAGCCAGTTCGACCGGGTGGTGGCGCCCAGCCGGTTCATCGCGGGGCGTTTGAGAGAGGCTGGCGTCGAGCGCATCGTCGAGCGGCCGCTGGGCGTGGACGTGGAAGCCTTCAATCCGGACTTTGCCGATCGCGATGCGGTGCGGGCCGAGCTGGGAGTAAGGCCCAACGAGCGGCTCCTGGTGTTCGCCGGGCGCGCGGCAAAGGAAAAAAACGTCGATGTAATCATCGCCGCCGTTCAGAAGCTGGGCGCGCCATACCGGCTGTTGCTGATTGGCGCGGCCGACGGCCTGCCGATCGAAGGCGGACAGGTCATTTCGGTGCCATTCCAGCAGGACACCGCGGCCGTGGCCCGAATGTTGGCCAGCTGCGACGCATTTGCGCATGCCAATGAGAAGGAGCCCTTCGGCCTCGTGGCGCTGGAAGCGATGGCGTCCGGCCTTCCGGTCGTCTGCACCAGCCACGGCGGCGTGTCGGAGACTGTGGACGACAGCGTTGGGCAGAAGTCCGTCAGCCTGGATATCGACGAGTATAGTCAGGCGATCGAGGCCCTGTTTGAACGCGATCTTGAAGCCATGGGCCGAGCGGCGCGTCAGAAGGCGGTGACGCGCTATTCCTGGAACACCGTGTTCGAGGAGTTGTGCATGGTCTACGCCGAAGCCAGTGGCGTTCAGGCCTTCGTCGAGCCCGGCGGCGAATACGCGCGCCACTGAATCGGAACCGGCGCGGCGCCCGACGGGTTCAGCCCGGGTAGCCGCCAGACCGGAGTGACCCCATGCGCAGCCTGCTCGTTCTTCTCACCCTCGGCGCGGGCCTCGCCCTGATCGGAAGCAAACCCCGACCGCGTGGACCGGTCCTGTTGCCGGCGCCGGACGAAGGCCCGCACGAGCCCGAATCCTGGCTGGCGGGCGAGGCCGAAGCCTACGCGGAACGGGGCTGAATTCAGGGAAACCGGACGCCTGAAATGCGAAGCGCCACTTCCCGGAAGGGAAGTGGCGCGAGTGACGGGGCTCGAACCCGCGACCTCCGGCGTGACAGGCCGGCACTCTAACCAACTGAGCTACACCCGCATGGGTCCCGGCCGGGGCGGGCCCCGGCGAGGGGCGTCGTTTAGGCGGCGCCGCCCCGCAGTGTCAAGCGCTGCGGAATGCATTTTCCGAGATCACCGCGCCGGGGCGTTCGGACCGCCGACAGCCGCAGCCTCCGCGGGCGCTGACGGGCCCTCGATACCGCCATCGTCGGCGGTGGCAGAGACCTCGGCCGGGGTGGGGACTTCGTAGTGGACGCCCGCGCCCGGACCGAGCGGCAGGTTGAAGGTCACGAAGGCCGCGATCATCAGAAGGCCTGAGACGAGGAAGGCCCCGGCGTAGGGCAGCATGGTCGACATGAGGGAGCCCAGGCCGAACTTCGGGTCCCAGCGCTGGGCGAAGGTGAGGATGAGCGGGAAGTAGCTCATCAGCGGCGTCGCGATGTTGGTGACCGAATCGCCCATGCGGTAGGCGGCGGTCGTCATCTCGGGGCTGATGCCCAGCAGCATGAACATGGGCACCACGACCGGCGCCAGGGCGGACCACTTGGCCGACGCCGAGCCGATGAACAGGTCGAAGAAGCAGCTGACCATAACGACGCAGATCAGAAGGAGCGGCGCAGGCAGGCTGATCTGTTCCAGTCCTGCGGCGGCGTTGACCGCCAGGATCGGCCCGAGGCCTGACCAGTTGAACATCGCCACAAAGTGCGCCGCGAAGAAGGCCAGCACGATGTAGGGTGCCAGCTGCGCCAGGCCCTCGACCATCATCCGCACCATGTCGCGATGAGACTTCACCGTCCCGGCGCTGGCTCCGAAGGCGCCCCCCGCGACGAAGAATGTCACGGCGAAGAAGGCGATGAGGGACCTGTAGAGGTCGTTGTATTCCTGACCCGCTTCGGCCTCAGGGTCGAAGAAGGGCGAGCCGGGCATCAGGGTGATGACCGTCCACACTGCGATCATGCCGAGAATGGCGAGACCGGCGGACATCAGGCCCTTTTTCTCGGCCGGCGTGAGGGGGACTTTCTCCTCCTGCGGGGGCGCGGCTGCCTCGCGCGCGGGTGTCCACTTGCCGAGGCGGGGTTCGATCACGCGGTCGGTCAGGAACCAGACGATCGGCGTGAAGACCAGCACGACGCTGACGATGAAGAACCAGTTGCCCGCGATATTGACCGAGTAGTTCGGGTCGATCAGGCGCGCCGCCGGCTCGGTGATCCCGAGGATCAGGGCGTCCTGCGAGCCGGGGAAGAGATTGCCTGCGTAGCCGCCCGAGACTGCCGCGAAGCCGGCGGCCAGGCCCGCGAGGGGATGGCGGCCCGCCGCCGCGAAGATCACGGCGGCTAGGGGGATGACAACCACATAGGCGGCGTCCGACGCATGGTGGCTCATCATGCCGACGATGACGATGACCGGGGTCAGCAGCGGCTTGGGCGCATTCAGCAGCGCGCCGCGAATGGCAGTGGCGAACAGACCGGACCGCTCCGCGACCGACGCCCCGTATATGATGGTGATGACGATGGCGAGCGGCGGGAAGTCGGCCAGGGTTCGGGGCATGCCGATGATGAGCTGCTCGAGGTTCTCCGGGGACAGGAGGCTCTGGGCGACCAGTGTGTCTCCCGTAACCGGATTGACCGCCGACCAACCCGCAGTGGCTCCAAGAAGGCTCAGGACGACCAGTCCGGCGATCAGCCACAGAAAGAGAAAAACGGGATCGGGGAGGCGATTGCCGATCTTCTCGACGGTGTTGAGCACGCGCGAACCGAAAGCCATGGGAACTCCAGAACCGGGGAGGGTGACCTATATTGGGGCGGACCCGGGCGCGTCTGGCAACCCCTGAAAGGCTTCTGGACGCTAGGCCTGGACCTCTAGGGACGCGCGAAGGGCTCGCCGATCGAGCTTGCCGACAGGCGTGATCGGCAGGGTGTCACGGAAGGTAACGTCGCGCGGGCGCTGATAGCGTGCGACCCGCTCGGTCAGCCAGGCGTCGAGCGACATCCGCGAAAGCTCGCACCCAGACCGGGTCACGATAAAGGCCGACAGCCGTTGTCCAAACTCCGGGTCCGGCACGCCGAGGACCGCGGCCTCGACGATGTCCGGATGGTCCATCAGGACCGTCTCGACCTCCCAGGGGTGCACCTTCTCGCCGCCAGAAATCACCATGTCGTCGGCGCGGCCATGAATGAATAGCCGGCCCTCGGGGTCACGGGAGGCGAGATCGCCGGTCGCGACCCCGCGCGCGCCAGTCACGGACGCGAGATTGTGAATCACCAGCCGGCCGACCTTGCCGGCTGGGAGCGGCTCGTTCTGATCGTCCAGGATGTCGGCGCGCACGCCCCAGATTTCGCGGCCGATGGTCGCCGGCGCGGCCTTCAGGTCGTCAGGTGTCGCGAAGACCGACACGCCGGCTTCGCTGGAGCCGAAGAGGTTGAAGAGGACCGGACCCAGCCGCGCCTGTGTGCGTCGAGCCAGGGCGGGAGGCAGGGCTGCGCCTCCGGTAATGACGCGCTTGATTCGCGACAGGTCCGCCCCCGGAGCCGCCAGCAGACGCTGAAGGATCACCGGAACGACCGCAAGGACATCGATGCCCTCGCGCTGGATGAGCGCCAAAGCGGTCTCGGTCTGGAAGCGCGGTAGCAAATAGACTGTACGACCGAGCGTCAGCGCCACAAGGAATGCGGCCACGCCGTACCCATGGCAGAGAGGCACGGCCACATAGACCTTCTTGCGGCGATCCAGCTCTAGCGCCGTTACGAGGTGGATGAAGAGCAGCAGGAAGTTCCCCGGCGAAGGTTTTCGCGACGCCGCTTTGGGCGGGCCGGTCGTGCCGCCTGTGAGAATGACGAGTTCGCCGCCGTCCAGCCGCGGCGGCCGACTGGTCGCCGCGCTGGATCGCACCAGAGCGTCGACGTCGAGGGCCGTCGTCGACGTCCCTTCCAGCAGCCTCAAGGTATCCACGTGGCCCAGGACGAGGCCGATGTTTCGCTGCTCGATCAACCCGACCAGCTGCTGCGCGCTCATCTCAGGATTCAGCAGCAGGACGCAGGCCCCCAGCCGCGAGGCGGCGATCAGGGCATAGACGAACGCCGAGCCGTTCCGGCACAGGATTCCGACCGGCGTGCCGCGCTGGATGGGATGGGCGGCGGCGAGCGCCAAGGCCAGCCGGTCTCCCCGATCGGCCAGGTCGCGAAACGAGTGGCTCCCGGTGTGGTCGACCACGGCCGGGCGGTCCCCGAAGCGGCGTGCGGCGAAGCGCGCAAGAGCCGCGAGGGTGACGCCCTGTCCGATCGCGGTTCGGCCGAAATCGTAGATCGCCCTAGGTGTGAGCAGGCCCGCTTCGAACAGTCGGCGGGCGATCTGGAAAGGATTGGCCGAAGACGACATCGTCAGGCGCTCTTCAGGGCCCGGCGCATCTGTAAGGTCGCGATAGCCTCCCACAGCCTGCGGAAAGGCGCGGCGGCCAGTTCTGCGGGAGCCAGCCACCACGGCTTCCACATCGTCCAGCGGCCGAGCATGGCGGCGCAGACGAGCCGGGCCGCGTTCTCGGGCTGCATGGCGGGCGCCCCGGCGTAGTGAGCCGTGGGCGCGATCATACGCGTGCGTACCAGCGGCAGATAAATGCACGTCGCCGCCACCCCCACGGCTCTCAGCTCGGGCGCAGCGCACCGCAGCCACTGGTCGAAGGCGCACTTGGACGCTTGGTAGGCGGCCCAGCGAGGCGGGGAGGGCAGGAGGGCGTTGGCGGCCGAGATGTTGATGATCTGTCCGCCGCGTTCCCTGAGACCCGGGATGACAGCCAGGGCCAGTCGCGACGGGCCCAGGAAATTCACGCCGATGGTCCGGGTGATGTCGTGGAAGCGGTCCAACGATTCGAACAGGGAGCGCCGGATCGACTTGCCGGCATTGGAGACGAAAATGTCGATCGGTCCCATCTCGAGAAGCTGCGCAACCAGGCGCTCGACGTCTCCTGGCTTGGTCAGATCAGCCGAGATCGTGACGGTTTGGCCGCCAGCGGCGCGGATTTCGGCAGCAACGGCTTCAAGTCTTTCTTGGGTACGCGCGACCAGGATGACGGACGCACCTGCGGCGCCGACGAGGCGCGCCACCTGTTCGCCGATTCCGTAGGTGGCGCCGGTGATCAGGACGGACTTGCCAGCCAGGCGGCTGCGCAGGCGACCGTCGTCCAGCCGGACACGCGGAAACAGCGTCGCTTCGAGAATTGATCGCCCCCACATGGGGCCACCATCAGCCCGACCACCTAAGGTGTAAAGCGGTGATGGAACGTCGGTCGGTTGGGTCTTGGCGCTGACCTCACTGCGTTACGGCATCGAGCGCCATATTGCGAACCATTCGCAATATAATCCTTTGCTCTCTTGGGTTTGAACGGGCGGGGGGTTCGGTCTAAGAAGCGCCGAATCCGCGGCGTCCCCGGCCGCACGGACCCCTTCGCATGAACGAATTCCTGCTCGAATATCTACCGATCCTGATCTTCATGGGTATCGCCGCCGTCCTCGGCCTCGGCTTTATCGTCGCGGCCCTGGTGCTGGCGCCGAAGAATCCCGACGTGGAGAAGCTGTCGGCCTACGAATGCGGTTTCAACGCGTTCGACGACGCCCGCATGAAGTTCGACGTCCGGTTCTATCTGGTGTCGATCCTCTTCATCATCTTCGACCTAGAAGTGGCCTTCCTGTTCCCTTGGGCGGTGACCCTAACGGATCTGGCCCGGCCGGAGATGGTCTTCGCCTTCTGGTCGATGATGGTGTTCCTCGCCGTCCTGACCGTCGGCTTCCTCTATGAGTGGAAGAAGGGAGCCCTGGAATGGGAGTGATCGTTCCGGCCGGCTCGGCGGCGCGTTCGACCGTCGAGGGCTATGATCCCAAGGTCCACGACCGCTTCTTCGAGGCGGTCAACTACGAGCTGGGCGAGAAGGGCTATGTGACGGCGCCGCTGGACGACGTCATCACCTGGGCCCGCACGGGCTCGCTGATGTGGATGACCTTCGGTCTCGCCTGCTGTGCGGTCGAGATGATGCAGGCCTCGATGCCGCGCTTCGACATGGAGCGCTTCGGCATGGCCCCGCGCGCCAGCCCGCGTCAGTCCGACCTGATGATCGTCGCCGGCACCCTGACCAACAAGATGGCCCCGGCTCTTCGTAAAGTATACGATCAGATGCCTGATCCGCGTTACGTGCTTTCGATGGGTTCGTGTGCAAATGGCGGCGGATATTATCACTATAGCTACAGTGTAGTGCGTGGTTGCGACCGCGTTGTGCCCGTCGATGTCTATGTGCCGGGGTGTCCGCCGACGGCTGAGGCGCTGCTGTACGGGCTACTGCAGTTGCAGAAGAAGATCCGGCGGACGGGGACGATCGCGCGATGAGCGGAGAAGGGACCCCCAAGGCCATGGCCGCGCTGGAGAAAGCGGCCAGGAAGGCGTGTGGCAAGGCCGTGCTCGAGACCAAGATCGCGTTCGGCGAGGTCACGGTCACGGTGAAGCGCGACGAGATCGTGAGCGTCCTGACGACGCTGCGTGACGAGCTCGAGTTCCAGCAGCTGGTGGACCTGTGCGGCGCGGACTATCCCGAGCGCGCCGAGCGGTTCGACGTGGTCTATCACCTGATCAGCCTGACGCGGAACGAGCGTATCCGGGTCAAGGTTTCGACGGACGAGAGCGCGCCGGTGCCGAGCGCCATGCCGGTCTATCCGAACGCGGAGTGGTTCGAGCGCGAGGCGTTCGACATGTACGGCATGTTCTTCTCGGGTCACACGGACCTGCGACGCCTGCTCACGGACTACGGGTTCGAGGGCTATCCGCTGCGCAAGGACTTCCCGATGACGGGCTATGTCGAGGTCCGTTACGACGAGGAACAGAAGCGGGTGGTCTATGAGCCCGTCAAACTGACCCAGGAATTCCGCAACTTCGACTTCCTCTCCCCGTGGGAGGGCGCCGAGTACGCGAAGTGGTCCGGCGTTCTGCCCGGCGACGAAAAGGCGAAGGGGTAGGGCATGGCCGACGACCTGAAGCCGGCTTCGCTGGACGAAGACCGCAAGTTCACGATCAACTTCGGCCCGCAGCACCCGGCAGCGCACGGCGTGCTGCGCCTGGTGCTGGAGCTCGACGGCGAGATCGTCGAGCGCGTCGATCCGCACATCGGCCTGCTGCATCGCGGCACCGAGAAGCTGATGGAGGCGCGCACCTACCTCCAGAACATCCCTTACTTCGACCGTCTCGACTACGTGGCGCCGATGAACCAGGAGCACGCCTTCTGCCTGGCCATCGAGCGGCTGCTGGGGCTTGAGGTGCCTTACCGCGGCCAGCTGATCCGGGTGCTCTATTCGGAAATCGGGCGGGTCCTGAACCACCTCCTGAACATCACCACACAGGCGATGGACGTCGGCGCCCTGACGCCGCCGCTGTGGGGCTTCGAGGAACGCGAGAAGCTGATGGTGTTCTACGAGCGCGCCTGCGGCGCTCGCCTGCATGCCAACTATTTCCGCCCCGGCGGCGTCCACCAGGACCTGCCGCCCGAGCTGATCGACGACATCGAGCGCTGGACCAAGGAGTTCCCGGCGGCGCTGGCGGACATCGAGCTGCTGGTCACCGAGAACCGCATCTTCAAGCAGCGCAACGTCGACATCGGCGTCGTGTCCAAGGAGCAGGCCCTGGCCTGGGGCTTCTCGGGCGTGATGCTGCGCGGTTCGGACATCGCCTGGGATCTGCGCAAGTCGCAGCCCTACGAGTGCTATGCCGAGCTCGATTTCGAAGTGCCGGTCGGCAAGAACGGCGACTGCTGGGACCGCTATCTCTGCCGCGTGGAAGAGATGAAAGAGTCCCTCAAGATCATGCGTCAGTGCATTGATCGGCTGAGGACTAATCCGGGGCCGGTGCTGGCCGTGGATCACAAGGTCACGCCGCCGCGCCGGGGCGAGATGAAGCGCTCGATGGAAGCGCTGATCCACCACTTCAAGCTCTATACCGAGGGCTTCCGCACGCCTCCGGGCGAGGTCTATGCGGCGGTGGAAGCGCCCAAGGGCGAATTCGGCGTCTATGTCGTCTCGGACGGCACCAACAAGCCGTACCGCTGCAAGATCGTGGCGCCGGGCTTCAAGCACCTGCAGGCCATGGACTGGATGAACCGTGGTCACCTGCTGGCCGACGTGTCGGCCATCCTCGGTTCGCTCGACATCGTGTTCGGCGAGGTCGACCGCTGATGTTCGACTGCCTGGCCATGGAAGTGGTGGACGCCCAGATCGTCGCGTGGCGCGCCCGCGACGCGGCGGCGTTCGCCGAATTCTATGCGCCGGACGCGGTCATCGTCATGGGACCGGGCGAGGACGAAACGCTGGAAGGCCGCGAGGCGATCCGGATGCATTACGAAAACGCTTTCCTCGAAATGCCGGCCGACACCAACCTCGAGATCGCCAACCGGATCACCTCCGGCGAATATGTGATCGATGAGGAAGCTCTGCACGGCGACGGCTTCGCGGGCGAGGTCGTGGCGACCTATCGGGTGCAGTCGTGCCTTATTACGCACGTGCAGTTCCTGCCGTGGGTGGATCATGTGGAAGGGGTCGCGGAATGAGCGGCCTCTGGATCGATCCGGTCATCTATCCGGACCGCTGGTACTGGTTCGGCGGCATGCTGGCGGCGCTGACGGTGCTGACGGTGATGTTCTCGCCACGCCGCCGGGCGGCGATCGGCATGATCCGCGTGGCCGCCGGCCGCGCGAGCCAGCTCGCGGTTCCGCTCGCGGGTGTTCTGGTGGTCCGCTCGGGCTTCCGTCAGGCGTATCTGGCCGACGGCCGGTCATGGTGGGACGCCATGTGGATGAGCCTTCTCTGGATGATGGGCTTCATTTTCGTCGGACGGCTGGTGGTCGCCACCGTGCCCCCGACTTCGATCTGGCTGCGTGACCTTCGTCAGGCTGGCCGGGATGTTTGGAAAGAGCGCCTCGGGCGCTGGTTCGGGAGTGCTCGCCGATGAGCGCGCGTCGTCTCGCCAAGGAGCAGCCGGCTTCGTTCGCCTTTTCGAAGGCGACCAAGGCCAAGTGCGACTGGTGGATCAAGAAGTATCCGGCTGACCGCAGCCAATCGGCGGTGATTCCGATCCTGTGGCTGGTCCAGAAGCAGGAGGGCTGGGTTTCCGAGCCCGCCATGCGCGCCATCGCCGAGCTGCTCAACATGCCGGTGATCCGGGTGCTGGAGGTCGCGACCTTCTACACCATGTTCCAGTTGGAGCCGGTCGGCTCGGTCGCCTTGATCCAGGTCTGTGGCACCACGCCGTGCATGCTGCGCGGGGCGGGCGACCTGATGGACGTCTGCAAGAAGAAGATCGGGCCCAAGGACAAGCTGTCCGCCGACGGCCGCTTCACCTGGCAGGAAGTCGAGTGTCTGGGCGCCTGCGCCAATGCGCCGATGGCGCAGATCAACGACTATTATTTCGAGGATCTGACGGCCGCCGACATGGAGAAGATCATCGATGACTTCGCCGCCGGCAAGACGCCCAAGCCAGGTCCCCGTGTGAAGCGCCAGACTTCGGCGCCGGAAGGCGAGCCGACCAGCCTGACCGATCCGAAGCTGTACGACGGCTCGGCGGCCAAACCGATCAAGGCGCTGCCGAACGCGGCGCCCAAGGGCAAGAAGAAGGAACCGGCGTGATGGCGCGTCCGGACCTCACGACGCCGGAAGGCCTGACGGCCTATCGCGCCGAACTGCGCGGCGTGGCCAAGCCTATGCGCCTGGCCGCGTTTTCGCTCGTCCTCCTGGGGGCTCTGGTCGTGGTGTCGGGCGTCTGGCTCGACACGCCGGGCTGGCTGATCAACGCCGGCTATGTGGGCCTGGGGATCGGCTGGATCCTGATGGTCGCGGCCGTCTTCATGCGCACCTCCTATCACCGTCGCCGCATGGCGGAGCCTGAATGAGCATGGTTGGAATTCTCGAAGACAAGGATCGCATCTTCACCAACCTGTACGGGTTCCATGACTGGGGCCTGGACGGGGCGAAGAAGCGTGGCGCGTGGAACGCGACCAAGGACATGCTGGACCAGGGTCCGGCGTGGATCATCGACAACGTCAAGAACTCGGGCCTGCGCGGCCGGGGCGGGGCCGGCTTCTCGACCGGGCTGAAGTGGTCCTTCATGCCCAAGGAAGTGAAGGACGGCCGTCCGCACTACCTGGTCGTCAACGCCGACGAGTCCGAGCCGGGCACCTGCAAGGACCGGGAGATCATGCG
>CAMLNT010000021.1 GCA_946481425.1 uncultured Brevundimonas sp. | reverse complement strand
TTGAACACGCCCGAGCCGACGGTCCTGACCGTGGCGATCTCGCGCATCGGCGACGCCGCCATCAGCCGTCGCTCGATCAGCCGCTCGACCTGCTCGGACGCGATATAGCCGCCCGACCCGGACCCCGCCGCCAGCCCCGTCTTGACCTCGATCAGGCCCGATGTCTGACCGTGCCGCAGATAGCCGTCGAACGCCGCCTTCGTCTCGGTCGTCGGCGCGGGCGAAACGCCCTCACCACCGCCGATCGCCGGCCGCCGAGCCTCGGCGCTCAACCGCTCCAGGCGGTCCTGCGCGCGCCCGACCGCCTGGTCGATCCGCGCTACCTTTTCTTCCAGCAGGCCATCGCCCGCCTTGCGTTCGATCGCCTCCAGCCGCTCGTCGTTCGCCGCCTTGAAGGCCTCGAACGCGCCCATCAGCTCATGCATCGCCGCCCGCGCCTCAGGCGAGGCGAGGCCCTGTTTGGTCTCTTTCATGGTTTCCTCTGGTTGTGCCTTCTCCCGTGCTGGGAGAAGGTGGTCCCGGCGCGCCCTTGGCGGCCGAAGTTCTTGTCGAAGGCCACGCTCGCCGCATGACTTCCCGCTACGCCCGTACACCCGTCCATGCCCCGCGCTTCTCCAGCCTGGAGCAGGCGGTCATGCGCGCCCTCGCCTGGGAGCTCCGCGCGACCGTCTCCGACCTCGACGCCCAGTTCGAGCAGGCGTCGGCCGGCCGGCGCATCAACACCGGCTCGGGCTTCCACCACGAGATCATCATCGACCGGAACCGTCGCGCCCCGCGCGAGACGGCGACCGGTCTGTTCGGCTCGGTCCACGCCCTGATCGACGGGCTGGAGGACGCCGTCCTCTTCCAGGTCCAGCTGCGTGAAGGCCGGCTCCTCGCCCTCGTCGCCGACGCCTACGATCAGGACACGCGCCACATCGACTTCCAGACGGCGGGCTACGAGCAGGTCTTCTACATCGACGCCAACGGCGCCTCACGGCCGTTCGACGCCTCGGTGCTTCTCTCCGGTCGACGCCCCTCGTGGGAACTGTCCGAGCCGGTCGTCGCCGATGCGGCGCCGCCAGCGTTCCGCTACGCCGGGCCCACGCCCGACCTGCCCTTGTCGACCTTCGAGAAGGCCGCACAGCAACGCGCCGAAACCCTGCGCGAGAGCCTTAAGGCCGTCGCCCGCTCGGCCGGCGTTCCCACCGCCACGCCCGAGCCCGCCGGCGCCCCCATGGACACCACTACGCTCAAGGTCGGCATCTGGGTCGCGCTCCTGGCGCTGGCCGCCGCCGCCATCGCGGTCGGGTCATCCTTCTTCTTCACCCTGTTCGGCGCGATCTTCATCGCCCGCGCCCTGACCCGGAAACGCGCCCTCGACACCATTGGCCGGGCCCTCGCCGACCGCCGCTGGCGGCCTGACGGCTAGTAGGTCCGCGCGTTCGGTCCCTTGCGGGCCCACAACATCGTGGCCACGACCCCGGCCACGGACACCGGCACGTCGAGGAAGGTCGTATAGATCAGCCAGGCGTCCTCGCTCAGCAGCTCGACCGCCAACCAGTTGCTCCCCGCCATCAGCAAACCGACCAGGCCCATGCCGATGCCCAGACGCCCCGCGTCCACATCGAACGCCAGATAGCGCGCCATTCGGCCCGCCAGCCGCTGCCCGCCCGTCAGTCCGTCGAGCAGGAACGGAATGGCGCCCACGACGCCGATGATGGTCGAGCGCATCTGCACCAGCCAGGGATCGTCGAACGCCAGGGCGAACCCGGCCGAGATCAGGCTCATCACGATCCCGAACACCGCCAGTCCGCCCAGCAGGTCCACCTTCACGAGCCGCTGTATGACCCACAGCACCAGGCCCGCCGCGGCGCCGCTGACGGCCGCCGCCGTCAGGCCGAAGGCCTTGGCCACGACAAAGAAGGCCACCGCCATCGCCACATCGACCGCCAGAGACGGCCAGTTTCGCTTCCATGCCGCCGCGTGGCGCGCCTTCTCTGCGGGCGTGTTCTGCGCCTCGGCCCAGGCCACATAGGCCTGCATCCTCTTGCCGTACCCCAGCGTCCTGCCCGGATGGGTCTCGAACACCGTCTCCCCGTCGATCCGCGCGTGCAGGCCATAGCCCCAGGTGCTGGCCGGCCCGATCTCCACGCTCAGGCGCCGCCCGTCCGGCAGGTCCGCCTCGAGCCGGTGATTGCGCAGCAGATCCTTGCCGGCCTGATCCGTGGTGTCCCCGGCGGCCGGAACCCCGTCGATCAGCAACCGCGACGCGGCGCTCTTCGCATAGACGTCGTACTCGACGGCGACCGCATGACCGGCCGCGCTGAAGCGTTTGCGGAACTTCGATAATCTCATCGGCATGGAAAGCGGCGCGGTCCTACTTCAATCCGTCTTCGGCCAGCGTATGGGCCACGATGGCGTTGGCGTGCCCGTGTCCCATCCCGTGCTGGTCCTTCAGCACCGAGACCAGCTCCATGTGCCTGGCCGGATAGGCCGCCCGCACCACCGCCTTCCAGTCGGCGATGGGCCTGCCGTATTTGGTCTCGATCGACGGAAAATAGGACGCCGCCCCCCTGATCTTGTCGTCGCTCACGCCCGCCTCCTGCTGCACCCGCTGGCCTGACCTGCGATTGGGGCGACATCGCGGCCTCCAGGTCTGGACAGTTCCGGAGCCTTTCCTTCAGATGCCCGCCATCAGCGAAAGGACGCGTCATGGCCCGCCTGATCTACGGCATGAACGCCTCGCTCGACGGCTTCGTCGACCACGACCGCTTCGGCCCTGACACAGGCCTGTTCCAGCACTTCATTGACCACATGGGCCGCGTCTCCGCCTCCCTCTACGGCCGGCGCCTCTACGAGCTCATGAGCTACTGGCAGGACGACCAGCCCGGCTGGACCGACGCCGAGCACGCCTATGCCGAGGCTTGGCGCGCGACCCCCAAATGGGTGGTCTCCACCACGCTGAAGGACGTCGGCCCCAACGCTACCCTCCTCAAGGGCGATCTCGCCACAGCCGTCCAGAGCCTCAAGGACACCCTCGACGGCGAGATCGAGGTCGCCGGCCCGAAACTGGCCGCCAGCCTCATGCCGCTGGGCCTCATCGACGAGTACCAGCTCTACGTTCACCCTGTCGTCCTGGGCCACGGCGCGCCCTTCTTCCGCGTCACGCCGCCGGCCCTGAAACTCGCCGGCTTCGAACAGCTCGGCGAACAGGCCGTCCGCCTGCGCTACGTCCCCGCCTGATCCCGTCTGAGCGCCGCGCTTGACAGCCCGCTCGCTCGCCTCAATACTTAAGTGAATGCTACAGTATCAACCCGAGCCTCTCGACCTCGCCTTCCAGGCCCTGTCCGACCCGGCGCGCCGCGCCATGGTCGAGCAGCTAAGCCTGGGCTCCGCGACCGTCAGCCAGCTGGCCGAGCCCCTGCCCATGACCCTTTCGGCGGTGGTCCAGCACCTCAAGATCCTGGAGGCCTCGGGTCTGGTGAAAAGCTCCAAGACCGGCCGCGTCCGCACCTGCACCCTTCAGGTCCAGGCCATGACCCAGGTCGAGCGGTGGATCGCCGAACGCCGCCGCTACTGGGAGCAGCAGTACGACCAACTCGAGGCCTACCTGGCCCGGACAGCCCCCGAGGACGACCAATGAGCCTGACCAACGCCACCTTCGTCATCGAGCGGATGCTGAACGCTTCGCCCGAGCGGGTCTTCGCCGCCTACACGACGCTCGAGGCCAAGATGGCTTGGTTCAAGGCGCCCGCCGACATCGAGACCCTCAATCGCGATTTCGATTTCCGCGTCGGCGGGACCGAGCGCTTCCACGCCCGCTGGCCCAGCGGCATGACCAGCGACTTCCGCGCCGTCTATCACGACATCGTCCCCAACGAGCGGATCATCCTGGTCTACGACCTGTTCCACAACGACGAGAAGCTGTCGGTCTCGCTCCAGACCATCGAACTCATCGCCGACGGTCCGCGCACCCGCCTGCTTCACACTGAACAGGGTTCCTACTTCTCCGGCGGCATCGAGGCCGTCCAGGGCCGCGAACACGGCACCGGCTGGCACGTCGACAACCTCGTGGCCGTCGTCGAGGGCCGCGAACCGAAAGCTTTCCAATGACCCTCGAACTCTTCGCCCACCCGTTCTCGTCCTACTGCCAGAAGGCGCTGATCGCCCTGTACGAGAACGACGTCCCCTTCACATACCGGATGATGGAGGACCCCGGCGTCGGCGAGGAGTTCGCCGGCCTCTGGCCCATCAAGCGCTTTCCGCTGCTGCGCGACGGCGACCGCGTGATCCTCGAGACCACCACCATCATCGAATACCTCCAGACCCGCCATCCGGGCCCGGTGACGCTGATCCCCGACGACCCCGACCTGATGATCGAGGCGCGGATGCTGGACCGCATCTTCGACAACTACGTCATGACCCCGCAGGGCAAGTTCGTCTACGACACCCTGCGTGAGCCCAAGGACCGCGATCCCTTCGGCGTGGCCGAGGCCGGCCAGACGCTCGACACCATCTACGCCTGGCTAGACCAACGCCTTCAAGGCCGCACCTGGGCCGTCGGCGCCGTCTTCACCCTGGCCGACTGCGCCGCCGCCCCGTCGCTCTTCTACGCCGACTGGACGCACCCGATCCCTGAGCGCTTCGAACACCTCCGCGCCTACCGCGCGCGCCTCCTGAAGCGCCCCTCCGTCGCCCGCGCCGTCGACGAAGCCCGCCCCTACCGCCACTACTTCCCCCTGGGCGCGCCGGATCGGGACTAGGGGGCGGTCGCGAGCAGCCTCGCCCCCGGCAACATCGGAAAGGTCACCAGCGACACCTCCCACAGCTCCACCCGGCTCAGCACCCTGAGCGCCCCGTCCCGTCGCGCCGTGACCGCCCTGAACCCGATCGAAAGCCCGTCCAGCGCCCCGGCCTTCACCAGCGCCTGGGCGAACCGCGCCGCCGCCGACCAGTCCAGGATGCGTCCACGGACGAACAGCCCGCGCTCGTCCTCGACCAGCCGGTCCCAGACCCCGACGGGCTCGCCGTCGTGCTGGTGCAGCATCTTGATCCCGCCCGCCGCCAGACTGTCGGCGAAACATCCCCGGACCGTCACGTCCCGGTTCAGGTCGGCGACGTTCCACAGCGACGCATAGCCCTCGATCGCCACCTCACTCACCGGCGCCCTCCAGCCGCCGCTCGATCCGCTCCACGGCCTGCCGCGTCGCGGCCGCCTGTTCCTCCAGCCGCGCCAGCCGTTCGGCGACCGAGCCCTGCCCCTCGACCCGGCTCTCCAGCACCGCGATCCGCGCCGACGCCCCGCCCGCCCACAACAGGGCCGCCGCCGCCTGTACTACCACCGCCACCAGCACGGCGGCGGGGATGCGCGCCTTCACCTCTTCGCTCATGCCGACAGCCCCGCCATCCGCCGCCGCTCCTCGGGCGTCAGGAAGCTCGCCGCCTCCAGCCGCGCCCACAGCGCCTCACGTTCCCCCGCCAGAGCCGGCACGGCATCCAGGTCGGCCCGCACGTCCACCGCCTCGAACCGCGGCTTCAGCCAGGCGGTCATCGCCCCCGCCGCCTTGGCGACCAGCGGGGTGATCGTCTGCCGCCAGAAAGCCGCCTGGGCCTCCTTGAAGTTCTGATAGGTGTTGTCCCCCGGGATCCCCAGCAGCTGCGGCGGCACCCCGAACGCCAGCGCGATCTCGCGGGCCGCCGCGTGCTTGCCCTCGATATAGTCCAGGTCCCTCGGCGTCAGCGACATCGGCCGCCAGTCCAGTCCGCCCTCCAGCACCATCGGCCGCCCGGCGTTGGCCGCCCCGGCATAGGCGTCCTCCAGCTGGGTCTTGAGCTGGTTGAACTGGACCTCGCCCAGGTTGCCGCCCGAATAGACCAACGCTCCGCTCGGCCGCGCCGCATTGTCCAGAAGCGCCTTGTTCCATCCGCCCGACGCCGTATGGATGTCGATCGCATAGGCCGCGGCTTCGAGCGGCGACGCTCCGTACCAGTCATCCACCGGGCTGAAGAGCTTCAGGTGCAGCACCGGCGAGAACCCGTCCGCCTCGCGCATCAGCCGCCGCGTCCGCATTCCCACCGAATAATCATAGGCCGCCGGCCAGCCGCTCGCCCCGGGCACGACCTGAACCCGGTCCGGCCTCAGGGCGTAGAATTCCTCCGCCTCGCCAGCCGCCTCGACATAGGCGTTCCCCGCCGTCTGCAGATGCCCATAGACCTGCTCCATCAGCTCGGCGCCCGACTGCTCCGGATTGGGCGCTTTCAGCCGCTGGAACAGCGGATGGTCGTCGCGCCGCTCGCCGTCCTGCATGACCAGGAACGGCACGCTCGCCGCCGCCTCCGCGATCATGCGGATGCAGCGATAGGCCACCGGGTTCTGGTGAAACCCCTGCCGCGCCAGGCTTGCATAGTCCCGCGAACTCCACACCGGCCGCCCCACCTGAGACAGCGCGATCAGCGGCCCCGCCGCGCTCTGCTTGGTCTCGGGCGCAGGCTCTCGCCGCCGGCCAAAGGGCCGTCGCCAGTCGATCATCGATGTCTCCGGGGTTCGCCTCAGGCCCAGCTCTCGAGCCAGCCCTCAATCTAGCCGACCAGCGGGACTGGCGGAAAACCTGCGATCGATTTCTGGAAAGTCAGCCAGGATCAGACCGTTGGCCCGAACCGATGCGGGCGCCCGGCCGCCTTCGTCACCGCTTTTCGGGTTCAGGCCGTGCCAAGCCGGTCGACCGCCAGCCGCCCGGCTCCGAGATCGACCCACAGCCGGCTCTGTCCGATCACGCCCAGTCCCAGCAGGCCTCGCGGAAAGCCCGGCGCGGTTTGGTCCCGATAGATGTGCGCCTCGCCCGGCCCCAGCGATCGCCCCGCCACGAACAGTCCCCGGATCGGGATCACCCGCCCGGTGCTGACGCCGCCCAGCACGATCCGCTGCTGCGCCGTCGCCTCGCGGCCCTCCATCAGCCCCACGTTGTCGGCCATGGTCTCGGACAGCGACACCCCCGCCGTCGAGCCGGTGTCGACCAGCAGGTCCAGCACCGTTTCCTCGACCCGCACCCGGGCCTCCATGCCGCGGCCGCGCCTCTGGGCCGGGATCGCCACCGCGCCGGGCGGGATGGCCGCGGCGCCGTTCGCCGTGAAGCGCGCCAGCCGCTCGCCGAAATCCAGCTCGATCAGCACCGACCCCAATACGTCCTGTCCAATGACCAGTCCGACGCCGGCGATCTCCGGCTGGGCCAGCGGCCCCAGATTGACCACCGCCGCCCGTACCCGGTCGAACCGCATCGCGCCCAGCTCCAGAGCCAGATCGACGCCCTCGGCTACCTGCCGGTGCCCGCCGGCGCCCATGGCCACAAGCGGCGGGGTCAGCGCCGCCTCCAGCCCGAGCTCCTCGGCCAGGGCGCGGTCCAGCGATGTCACCTGCGCACCGGTGTCGATCAGGGCCACGACCGCGCGACCGTTCACCCCGGCCATGATCAGCGGCAGGCCGGTCCGGCTTTCGATGAGGGTCAGGGCGCCGCTGTCGTCGGTCGCGGCATGAGGCAGGGCTTCCGGCCAGAAGAACCGGTCCCTCAGGAACCACGCCGCGGCCCCGCCCGCACCGAGCAGCGCCATCGAGCCGAGAAGAGTGCGGCGTGTCCTCAAGCCTATCCTGCGGTGACTGCGGGCAGCATGGCCAGGAACAGCACCACGACGCCCGCCAGGCCCGCGAACGCGCCCAGCAGCATGATGATGTTCGTGACGCCGAAGCCGGCCTTGTATCCGTCGCTCATGTCATCCTCCCAGTGACAGTGGTGAGAACACCCGGCCTCCGGCTCGGTTCATCCGCGCTCGTCGACCAGGTCCCAGGCCGCATGGTCCAGCGCATCGTCCGGGTCGTCCAGCGTATTTTCGTTGATCGTCTCCCCGCGCACGCTCACGCCCGAGGTATGCACCGTCTCCGGGTCGCCCGAGACCAGCGGATGCCACCAGGCCAGCCCCCTCCCTTCGTGGATCCGCCGGTATCCGCAGGACTTCGGCATCCACTCCAGCGCCTCGACATTCTGCGGCGTCAGCTTGATGCAGTCGGGCACATACTGCTTGCGGTTCTCGTAGTCCGAGCACCGGCAGCTCTCCGGATCGAACAGCTTGCAGTGCACCCGGGTGGGGATGACCTCCAGCGTGTCCTCATCCTCGAACCGCACCAGACAGCACAGCCCGCACCCGTCGCAGAGCGATTCCCACTCCGCATCGGTCATCTCGTCCAGGCGCTTGGTTTCCCAGAAGGGCTTCATGGCGCGCTATATGGGCGCTTCGCGACGCCTCGGGAAGCGATCAGGATCCGATCGCCGCCGCCGCCATCGCCGGCGCGTCGCAGCCTTCCAGATGCGGCTCGGCGCGCGCCACGCCGGCGCCGTCCGGCACGCCCCAGACGCCGATCCCGCCGTAGCAGGCCACGACCTCCGCTTCGTCGAAGCCTCCCTCGGTTTCATCGCGCCGCTGCACGCCGAGACCGGCCTCGACCAGTTCGCCGGCCAGGTCGCTCCAGCGGTCCTCGCACTCGGTCCACATGCACGCGACGCCCAGGATTTCGCACCGCGCGGCCGCCGGGGTCTGGCCGGCCGCAACCTGCGTGTCGCATCGAACCAGATCGGCGTCCGCGTATCGGGGGTGCCCCTGGTGGGGCAGCAGTTCCGTCATTTCCTCCGCCTCGGCGAACCGCGCGCTCAGATAGTCGCGCGCGCCCTGGTCGCAGTCGAATGGATCGACCCCGTCATCGGCGCACACCGCGCCGGGTTCGGGCGTCTGGACGCCCCACAGCCGGTAGGCGACCCCGTCGATGCTGACCGTATCGCCGCTCACCACCTCGGCGCGGCCGCTCACCATCCCGGGTTGGCCGATCAGGACCAGGGCGACGATCAGGGCGTTCAACATGTCCGTTCCTTGCTGTTGTCGGGCCGCGCATGCCCTGGCGGTGCTCCGCCGCGCGCGTCCTCCGCCTACAGTCGGCGGAGCACCATGGTGTAGCTGAAGTCGGGGTTGGCCCGGTTGACGCCTGTCATCTCGATGCGGCCCGGACGGAAGTGCCAGCTGATGTCGGCGCGACCGCGCACGGTCTCGAATTCCACGAACCGGTCCGTGACACTGACCGATCGCCACATGTCGCTTCCCCGCCGCACGACCAGATGCTCGCCTTCACGCGTGACCCACATCTCCGAGGGCTGACCGGGAAACGTCGGTTCGTAGGAAATTTCGCCCCGGATCGTGTCGGCGTCCTGTCGCTCGAAGCGGTAGTAGATGATGTTGCCGTTCCACTCGACGCCCGACCAGGTTCCGATCAGGAGATCCAGATGGTCGACCGTTTCCGCCTGCTCGTGCAGGGTCGCGGCCGGCGCATCCTGCACAGCCGGCGCGGCCTGAAGGGCGAAGGCGGCGAGGACAGTCAGAACGATCATGGGCATGCTCCTGCGGGCAGGACCAACCTCTGATTGTCCAGTCGTCAGGTCAAGCTGACCGCATCTGACAGCCGTCTCGCCGCTCCGAGGATCAGCTCTCGAACACCGGCGCGAACCCGCCCCACATCATGCGCTGAAGGTCGAACGGCGTGTCCATCTCGGCCATGCGCGGGTCTTCCATCATCTTCTGCCAGGCCGCGTCGGCTGTCTCGCGGTCCGGCCATTTCAGCCACGAGAAGACCACCGCCTCGCCCGGCTCCAGCTTCACCGCCAGGTCGAAACCGGTCACCTTGCCGGGCTGGATGTTGTCGCCCCAGGTCTCGATCTGCTCGATCGCGCCGTATTCCTTGAACAGGGGCCAGCTGGCCTCCGCCGACTTGACGTAGCGCTCCTTGTTCTCGTCCTTCACCGGGATCAGGAAGCCCGTGTAATAGGCCATGTCGTTCTCTCCTTGTGTGATGCGCTGGCGGCCGCGCCGCCTCGCGCTCAGGGGTGGATGGGTAGGCTCGGGCGGTCTTGTACGAACCCGTCAGCCGGCCGCGTCGGCCGCCGCTTCCAGGGCCGCGATGTCGATCTTCTTCATCGTCATCATCGCGTCGAACGCCGCCTTCGAACGCGCCGGCGTGTCGCTGTAGAACTGCATCAGACGCCTGGGCGTGATCTGCCAGTTGACGCCCCAGCGGTCCTTGCACCAGCCGCACATGCTCTCGGCGCCGCCGTTGCCGACGATCGCATCCCACAACCGGTCGGTCTCGGCCTGGTCGTCGGTATAGATCTGGAACGAGATGGCCTCGGTCTGCGGGAACATCGGCCCGCCGTTCAGGCCCAGGAAGCTTCGCCCCGCCAGCGTGAACTCCACCGTCAGCTCCTCGCCGGCCTTGCCGGACGGATTGTCGGTCGGGCTGTCCCAGGTGGAATCCACCCGGCTGTCCGGCAGGCCCAGCGACACATAGAACTCCGCCGCCGCACGGGCCTGTCCCTTGTCGTACCAGATACAGGGCGTGATCTTGTCGGCCATGGTCTTCTCCTCTTCCGAATGAACGCCACGGCGGTACGACGGCTCCGGTCGCACCAATCCGACAGCCGTAATTCAAATTCGCTCACGCGTGTCACGGGGCCTCCCGCGCTTGCGCCGTCGTCATCCTCCACTACAGATGGCGCCAGGGGATTTTTCGGGGCGTCGCGTGATTATCGGTATCGACCTGGGCACCACCAACTGTGCGGTTGGGGTTTGGCGCGACGGCGAGACGCACCTCATTCCCAACAGTCTGGGCCACCTGCTGACGCCCTCGGCCGTCAGCCTGGACGAGGCGTCCGGCGAGCTGCTGGTCGGCCTGCCCGCGCGCGAGCGCCTCTCGACCCATCCCCGGCTCACCGCCGCGGCCTTCAAGCGCTACATGGGCTCCGCCCGCAAGACCAGGCTGGGCAAGAAGGAATACCTGCCCGAGGAGCTCTCGGCGCTGGTCCTGTCGCGTCTCAAGGCCGACGCAGAGGCCTTCCTCGGTCAACCGGTGACCGAGGCCGTCATCACCGTCCCGGCCTATTTCAACGACAAACAGCGCAAGGCCACCCGCCGCGCCGGCGAGCTGGCCGGCCTCAAGGTCGAGCGCCTGCTCAACGAGCCGACGGCCGCCGCCCTTGCCTATGGCATCCACCAGCTGGCCGACGAGACCCGCTTCCTGGTCTTCGACCTCGGCGGCGGCACCTTCGACGTCTCGGTGCTCGAGA
This sequence comes from uncultured Brevundimonas sp., assembly GCA_946481425.1. Next base: position 7,677 of record CAMLNT010000021.1, on the reverse strand, counting down.
TCTTTGAGGGCGTGATCGAGGTCCGGGCCTCCACCGGCGACAACCACCTGGGCGGCGAGGACTTCAACTCCGTCATCGCCGACGCCTTCTACCACCAGCACAAGAAGGCCCTGGAGCGTCACGCCGAGGACCCGCTGCTTGTCCAGAAGGTCCGCGTCGCCGCCGAGAAGGCCCGCCGCGCCCTGACCGGCGCGCCCGAGGCGGTGATGTCCGTCACCTGGAAGGACAAGGCCTACGACTGGACCCTGACCACCGCCGAGTTCGAAACCCTGGCCGCGCCCCTGATCGAGCGTCTTCGCCAGCCGGTCCTGCGCTCCCTGCGCGACAGCCAGCTGGCCAGCGACGACCTCGCCGAGATCGTCCTTGTCGGTGGCTCCACGCGCATGCCGCTGGTGCGAAACGCCGTCACCCGCATGTTCGGGCGCTTCCCGTCCCACGCCGTCAATCCGGACGAGGCCGTGGCCCGCGGCGCCGCCGTCCAGGCCGGGCTCAAGGCCCGCGACACCGACCTGAAGGAAGTCGTCCTGACGGACGTCTGCCCCCACACCCTGGGCGTCGGCATCGGTGAGAAGGACGAGCGCGGGCGGGTCCGCACGGGCATCTTCGCCCCGATCATCGAGCGCAACACAGTCGTGCCGGTCAGCCGCGTCGAGACCTATTTCCCGATGGACGACGGCCAGCGCCAGCTCCAGCTCGAGGTCTTCCAGGGCGAGAGCCGCAACACCAGCGACAACGTCCGCCTCGGCGAAATCGTGGTCCCCATCCGCCCCGGCCCCTCGCACGAGAACCCGGTCGACGTCCGCTTCACCTACGACATCAACGGCATCCTCGAGGTCGACGTCCACGTCCGCCAGACCGATGACCGGCACGAGCTGGTCATCGTCGACGAAGACACCCTGTCGGCCGCCGACCTGGCCGAGCGCCGCCGCGTCCTCGCCGCCCTGAAACAGCACCCGCGCGACGCCGACGCCAACAAGGCCGCCCTCGCCCGCGCCGAGCGCTGTTACGAGGAGGCCCTCGGCGACGACCGCCACTACGTCTCCAGCCTCCTGTCTCAGTTCCACTCCGTGCTGGACCGCCAGGACGTGCGTGAATCCGACGAGGCCCGCGCCGCCCTGCTGGCCGCCCTCGACAAGTTCGAAGGCGCCACCTGGCTGTGAGGTACGTCGATCCCTGGCCGGTCCTCGCTTTTGACCCGCCCGCCTCCGTCTGCACGGCGCTCGCATGACGCGTCACGGCGGCGGGGTCAGCGCCATCTGGACCACCCTCGGCATAGAGCCGACCCACGACGTCTCGGCCATCCGCCGCGCCTATGCGGCCCGGCTGAAGCTGACCCATCCCGAGGACGATCCGGCGGGCTTCGCCGCCCTGCGCGCCGCCTATGAGGGGGCCATGGAGCAGGCCGCCCCGCGCAGGCGCCAGTCCGACGGCGTCGGCCCGGTCCGCATGTCGCGCAAGCGCCAGCCGATCCCGCACGGGCTCCTGACCGACTGGGACCCGCCGGCCGGCGACGGGTTCGATCGCCCGATCAACGACGGCGATTTTGGCCAAGACGTCCCGGCTCCCGAAGTCGAGACCGCGCCAGCCCCGCGGCCCGAGCCCGAACCCGCGCCCGAACCCGCGCCGCCGCCTCCGCCACCGCCGCCGCCGCCCGTCCCCACACAGGCCGACCGCGATTGGGCCGAGGTCGATCGCCGCCGCCGCGCCCTGACCGAGGCCCTCAAGACCGGCAACGAGGCCAACAGCCGCGCGGCCCTGCGCGAGCTGCTGCGCGCGCCCCAGATGGCCTCGATCGACGTCCACAACGACAACGAGGTCTGGCTCACCCGCCTGATCCTGCGCGACGGGCCGGGGCTGGAGCACATCGCCGGCCCGGTCTCGAGCTTCTTCGGCTGGGAGACCGACATCCGTCGCGAGGCCCACCGCGACCTTCATTGGCGGCTTCGCGAGCTCCGGTTCCTGGCCGAGGTCTCGACAGACGCGGGCGAGTGGAGCGGCGCCTGGAGCCAGCTTCAGGCCGCCCCCGTCTGGAAGCGCCGCCTCGCCGTGTGGACTCACCCCGGCATTGTCGGTCAGGTCCGCAAGCTGCTCGACCAGACGGCCGGCTTTCCCGCCATCCGCCGGCGCATGGATCCCGAGGCGCTCGACTGGTGGCAGCACCGCGCCTGGCGCCCCTCCATGCCCGTCTGGGCCTGGTGGCTGATCCTGCTGGCGACCGCCGTCGGCTTCGTCTCTGCGTCCGGAGAGGACATCACCGTCCGGCCCCTGCGGGGCGCCCTGTCGGGCCTCGTCGTGGCCGCGCCCTTCCTGATCTGGCTGTTCGCCGTCGCCTGGCCGACCGAGCTCTGGGACCGCTACAGCTATCGCCTGCCGCGATGGCTTCACTACGGCTGGGCGCCGGTCGCCGTGCTGCTGATCGTTCTGGCCGCGACCCTGCCGATCCACCCGTGGATCGGCGCGGCCCTCATCGGCCTGTCGGCCCTGAACGTCCTGTGGGCGCTCATCACCGGCTGGCCGGGCGGCGAGCTGACCGCCATCAACCGCAGCCCGACCGTCCAGCGGCTCGCCATCGCGTTGGGCCACCTGCCGCTCATCGGCTTCTGGGTCTTCCTGCAGCCCTTCAACGGCGGCCTGGAGATCCAGCTCATCGCCGCGGTCGGCAGCGCCATCCTCGTCCACGCCTGCGGCTCCGGTCCGCTGAACGACGCCTGGACCTATGCGAGCCCGTTCCGCCGCACCCTCGTCGTCGTCGCCGCCCTCCTCTGCACCGCCGGCGCGATCGTCCTCGTCTGGACCCCGCCCGAGTTCTACATCTGGCAGTACGGCGCCGCGCTCATCTCCATCGCCATGTTGCTGCTCAAGCCGGCGGCCGAGCGCATGCCCGAACGGCTCCGGTCCATCCGCGCCTGGGGCTCGATCATGGTGGCGCTGGTGATCGTATCGATCTTTTCGACCTCCGGCGGCGCCGACGGCCTCATGCCCTCCGGCACGGCGCTGCGCGGCGGCGTGGCCCTGCTCACGACCATCGTCCTGTTCAACGCGCTCGGGTGGTGGGATCCCCTGGGCCAGCGGCGGCGAAAGACCTGACGGACCTGCCGGAACCGGACGCGACGCGGCGGCGTTTGCGCGCCATGACCCTGCGAAGCTTTGCCATATCCGCCGTCGCCGTCGCCGCCCTGCTGGGCGCCTCGGCCTGCTCTACCCTGACCGCGCCGGTCGGAAACGCCGCCGTCCCCGAACCCGCCCGCGCGGTCGAAGTCGATCGCTACCTCGGCCGCTGGTACGAGATCGCCCGCTACGACGTCGGCGCCTTCCAGGAAGGCTGTGAAGCGTCCACCGCCGACTACAGCCTGCGCGACGACGGCGAGATCCGCGTCCTCAACACCTGCCGAGACGGTTCCCCCACCGGCGAGGTCCGCACCGCCGAGGGCCGCGCCCGCATCGTCGAGGACAGCCGCAACGCCAAGCTCGAGGTCTCCTTCTTCGGCCCCTTCTATTTCGGCGACTACTGGGTGCTGGACCACGCCGAGGACTACAGCTGGTCCATCGTCGGCGAACCCTCGGGCCGCTTCCTCTGGCTCCTCAGCCGTACGCCTGACCCCGCTCCCGCCGTCCGGCAGCGCATCCTGAACCGCACCGCCGAGCTGGGCTACGACACATCCCGTCTGCGGATGACCCGGCACTAGGCCGCGTCGGCCTCGTCGATCCGTCGACAGTGGGACGCGGTCACGCCGGCGCCCGTCGAACTGGCGCCCAGGGTGATCAGAAGGCCCTCGCGGGCGTCCGGCTGGGCGATGTAGTGCGAAATGGGATTGGGCGGGCTGTCTTCGATCAGGAAGCTCGCCCAGTGCTCGATCGTGATCGACCCTTCCTGGGCCCGAACGGACGCGACATTATCGCCTTGCACCGTGCCGTTGGCGATATCGATGGCGACGGTATAGCTGGCCTGGACGATGTCGGCGGGCGCAAAGCCCCAGGATCCATCGTCTGTGCGGCTCAAGGTCGTCTTCGCCTGCTCGCGGCATTCCAGCACGACCTGCGCCGGCCAGCCGAAATCCTGTGATGCGCCCGATGAGAACAGGCTGGTGGCCAAGAGAAGCTCGATCATGAAGGGTCTCCGTCGGAAGGGTCGAAATAGGAAGGCGGCGCCGCGCGCCGGGGACGCAGCCATCCGCTGAAAAGGCCGCAGAGACCGCCCGCCAGGCCGCCGATGAGGGCGAGATTGGTCGTGCCGCCGGACAGGTCCGGGCCGGTCGCGGTCGCCGTCGACAGGCCCCAGGTGACGCCCAGGCCGATCGCGGCCGAGGCGGCGACGAACAGAGGAAGGCTCAACCGGTCCCTCACCAGGCCGGCCACGGTCCCCGTCAACGCGGCCGGCGCGAGGCCGAGCAGGTAGCCGAAAGGCAGCATCCACACGAGCCCCAGCAGGGCGGCGGGCATTTCGACCGACTCCGGGTCCTGGGAGAAGCCCCAGGCCGCCAGCGCGAGCGTTCCGAACAGCGGACCGGTCAACGCGAACGTCAGCGCCGTCAGCGCCAGGGTCTTCAGATTGGGCATCGGCGCGTCCGTGATTTCCGGGCTCTGGACGCGGGGTGCGGCTCGACGTCCGGCAGCCAGCAAGCCGGTCACAGCCACCCGGTGTCAAGCTGACCGGACCTGACCGTCACCCACCCCACCTGACGCGCGGTTGCCTTCCAGCGGTATCGCCCCGACACTCGGCCACTAGCCAGAGGCCTGTCATGTTCCTGCGTCCGCTCGCCGTCCTGTTGTTCCTGTTGTCCGCCGCCCCGGCCCTGGCCCAGACGGACGACGGCCTCCCAGGCCCGCGCGAGTGTCTGGACGACAACCACACCAACCGCTGCGACCTTCAGGTCCAGGCCCGCGTCCGCGCCCTGCTCGGCATGGCCTCCATCGAAGACGAGGCCGCCTCCGGCGCCATCGTCTACCGCGCCTTCTTCGTGAACGGCTACGGCCGCGACATGCCCGCGATCGCCTTCGAGCGCCGTCCCGGCCAGTCGCCCGAGGTCGTCATCTACGGCCGCGAAGGTCGCTCGACGCGGGCGCCGGTGTCGGTCGAGGCGTGGGGTGAGGTCGTCCGGGAAGCCCGCTTCGCCGACAGGGTGCTGGCTCCGCTGCCGGAACCGACAGATGCCGATCGACCCGCGCCTCCCATCTCCATCTGCCTTCACTCCTGGGTCCAGACCGTCGAGATCGCCAACGGCCCCCGCGAGCGCTTCATCGAAGAACCCGTGCGGCGCCGCACCGAAGACGCCTGCGGCGGCGCCCTGACCACCCGCTACGCTTTCCTGCTGGCAGACCTCGCGGTCGAGCAACTCCCGTGGTGCCGACGCCTCGACCCCGACACCGAGCGCAACAGCATCACCCAGCTCGAGACCTGCCTGATGCTCTCGGGCGACCGCGTGGCCGCGGCTGACCTGTATGCCGGGCGCCTCGCCGACTGGCGCTGGCCCAGCGCCGAGACCATCGACTATCGGGTCGTGCGCCGATACCTCGGGATCAACACGCCCCACACCCTGACCTGGGGCAATCAGGTCGTCCGCGCGGCCCATTACTCCGACCGTGACGTCGCAGACTTTCTGGCCGCGCGCTTCGCGGATCACCCCTCGCTCCAGTTCTGGCCGACCAGTGTGGAGGGGCTCGACGCGCGGCGCGTCGTCGTGCGCGGGCGGGCCGAGATCGTAGCCGACGACAGTCAGCAATCCGCCGACTACATCCAGACCTGGGTCTGGAACGAGAGCGCCTTCACCTGGGCCGTATCGGACTGGACCGTCGAAGCCTTCGCGCCGGTTCCACCGGCCGAATAGCGCCAGAAAAATCGACAGCTTCATCCCCGCTCCCCGCGGCCGGCTTAGAATCGTCCGCCGGTCTTTCTCATCGTCGTCCTCGCCCACTGACACGGCCCATTCGCGAACGAGCGTTCGCTGACATGGGATTCGCATAATCTGGCAGTGTGGCCACGAAACCTCCTGGCCAAGCCCCTGATTTTCCTCGACCCGCCCTGGCGCAGTGGCAGGGTTTGGCAGTGTGGCAGTCTGTTTTGTTGTTGCAGGAATGCGGGGACGAAGGCCCCCGCCTTGCCAGCCGCCCCGCCCGCGTCCTAACTGCCGCCGTCTTACCGGGGGCTCCATGTTCGCTCGTCTTCTCGTCGCCTTTGCGCTCGTTCTATCCCCGCTTCCGGCGCTGGCCCAGGAGCCGTCCGGGCCCCAGCCCCTCCTCGCCGGCCAGACCTATGACGAGGCCATCCCCACGCCCGAGCGTGTCCTCGGCTATGCGCTCGGCGAGCGGCTCAGCCGCTCGAACGACGTCCTGCACTATTTCGAGGCCCTGGCCGCCGCCGCGCCCGACCGCATGATCCTGGGCCGTTACGGCCAGACCTGGGAGGGCCGGCCCCTCCCCTACGCCATCATCGCCTCGCCCTCGAACCTGCGCCGCATCTCCGCGATCCGCGAGGCCTCCCTCGCTCTGGCCGACGGCCGCGGCACAACCCAGGCCGAAGCCCAGGCCCTCATCGCCGACCAGCCCGCCATCGTCTGGCTGATGTATTCGGTCCACGGCAACGAGATCAGCCCGGCCGAGGCCGCCATGGCCACCGCCCGGCACCTGCTGGCTTCCCGCGACCCCGAGGTCGCCGAATGGCTGGACAACGTCGTTGTCGTCATCGTCCCGACCCAGAACCCGGACGGCCGCGACCGGTTCATGAGCCGCTACTACGAGGCTCTCGGCCTGGAGCCCGATCCCGACGGCATCTCGGTCGAGCGCGACGAGCCCTGGCCCTCGGGCCGCCCGAACCATTACCTGTTCGACCTCAACCGCGACTGGTTCGCCCAGACCCAGCCCGAGACCCGCGGCCACACACAGCTGATGCTGCAATGGCGGCCCCAGGTCGTGGTCGACGCCCACGAGATGGGCACCGACGATCCCTTCTTCTTCCCGCCCGAGGCCGAGCCGCTGAACCCGCTCCTGCCCGAGGCCCAGCTCCGCGCCCGCCACCTGTTCGGCCAGGGCAACGCCGAGACCTTCGACCGCGAGGGCGTCGAATACTACACCCGCGAGATCTTCGACGCCTTCTATCCCGGCTACGGGGACGGCTGGCCCTCCTACCTCGGCGCCGTCGGCATGACCTATGAACAGGGCTCGGCCCGGGGCCTCGCCGCCCGCCGCTCGACCGGCGAAATCCTGACCTACCGCACCACCGTGCGGAACCACTTCCTGGCCTCGCTCTCGACCATCCGCACCGCCAGCCAGAACCGCGCCCAGCTCCTGACCGACTTCGCCGCCTACTACCGCACGGCCGTCGCTGAGGGCGGCTCCGGCTCGTGGATCCTGTCGCGCGGCGACGTCGATCCGGGCTCCGCCGATGCGCTGGCGATCCTGCTGGCCCGCCAGGGCATCGAGGTCTCCCGCGCTTCCGCCGCCTTCCAGGCCTGCGGCCGCAGCTATCGCGCCGGCGACTACGTCATCCGCCGCGGCCAGCCCCTCGGCCGCCTGCTCCAGGTCCTGATGGATCCCTCCATCGTCATGCGCGAGGGCTTCGTCCAGGCCCAGGAAGCCCGCCGCCGTCACGGCCTCTACGCCGAGGTCTATGATATCACCGCCTGGGCCCTGCCCGGCTCCTACGGCGTCGACGCCCTCCAGTGCCGCTCGACACCGACCGTC
>CAMLNT010000020.1 GCA_946481425.1 uncultured Brevundimonas sp. | reverse complement strand
GGCTGGGTAGCTCAGCTGGTTAGAGCGGTGGATTCATAACCCACAGGTCGGCGGTTCGAGCCCGCCCCCAGCCACCATTTCCTCGAAACGACGCGTTCCAACAGAACGCAGTGGGCGAAGCCAAGACGCAACCAAAACGGGTATTAGTCGATTAAGCCCGCATTCAGAGAATATCAACCCAAAGTGCCCATTGTGGTTACACACAAGGTGTGGGCGAATGGGGTGGTTGCTTCATCACAGTGGCGAATTGGCGGCATTGAGCGCCGCTGCGCTCATGCTGCTCTACGTTCTCATGCACCGACGCGCAGCCATCGCCGAGTTGAGGCGGCGCCGGCGGATGCGGCGGCATCATGCGCCGCGGCCCGGGCGGATCGCCCTGTGGCGGGCCTGGACCGACAGCACCGGCAGCATGGCGGTGGAGTTCGCTTTGCTATGCCCGGTGCTGGTGGTGCTGCTGATGGGGATCGTCAGCTACGGCAGTTGGCTTTGGCTTGCGCAGTCGATGCAGGGGATCGCATCGGAGGCGGCGCGGGCCTCGATCGCGGGGGTCAGCGACGCTGAACGCGAGGCGCTGGCGCGGGCGGAGGTGGCAGTCCACACGCCCGGACTTTTCCAGGTCGCGCCGTCGGACGTGGTGGTCGAGGTCGATACCGACGCGACCCAGCTGACCGTGCGGCTGTCCTACGACTCGACCCGGCATCCCCTGATGCACGCCGCGACGCTGCTGCCTCGCCCCCCGCAGACGGTGCAGGCCGTGGCCGTTGTTCGAACGGGGGGCTACTGATGCGCCGCCTTGTGCGCGACGAGCGGGGCGGGACGGCCATCATCACCGCCATCTGCGGCGCCGTCCTGGCCGGGATCGGGGCCATCGCCGTGGATCTTGGAGTGCTCTACTTCGAGGCCCGAAAGTGCCAGACGGCGGCCGACCTGGCCGCCATGGCCGGGGCGCGCGACATCACGCGGGCCGAGGACGCTGCGCGCTCGACCGCGGCCGAGAACGTCGAGGTGGTGGATCTGAGCGTGACGCGCGGGGTCTATCGTCGCGCTGAGGCGCTTGCGGCCGATGCGCGGTTCAGGCCTGACGGCGCCGGCTCGGCGGTCAGGGTCTCGGTGACGACGCGGGCGCCGCTCTATTTCGGGGCCTGGATCATGGGCCGCGACGCGGTCGACATCCGGCGCACGGCGACCGCGGAGCCGAGCCGATGGCCTCCTATTCGATCGGGTCACGCCTGGCCGCGCTGGACGGCGGAATGGCCAATAGGTTGCTGTCGGCGTTGACGGGGTCGGAGGTCCGGCTGCGGGCGATGGACTACCGGTCGCTGGCGGCGGCGGACGTGTCGCTCCTGTCCTATTTGGATGCGCTGGCGACCGAGCTCGATATCGAGGCCGGACAGTACGACCGCATACTGGACGAGGAGATCAGCGCGCCGCTGGCTCTGACGGCCATTGCGCGGGTGCTGGAAGGCGACGGCCGCGACGCCGAGGCGGGGCTGATCCGGGCGCTTGCGGCCGACGCTGACGACGACCGGACCCTGACGCCGGGGGATCTGGTTGGACTGGACGACGGGGTCACGCCGGCGTCCCTGCAGGTGGACATCGAGGCCCTGGACCTGGCCCACGCCGCCCTGGTGGCCGCGAATGAGGCGCGCCAGCTGGAACTGGACATGGGGACCGATCTCGGTCTGACCTCGACGGACGTGGTGCTGGCCATCGGCGAGCGGCCCAACCAGTCGCCGTGGATGACGGTCACCAATGACGACATCACTGTCCGGACGGCCCAGACGCGGCTCTATGTCCGGGCGCGGGTGGGCGGCGGCGGGGCGCTGTCGCTGGTCGATGTGCCGATCCTGGTCGAGATGGCGTCAGCCGAGGCGCGACTGTCGTCGCTGGACTGCGAGCCGGACGAGGTGGTGCTGGATGTGCGGCCGAGCGTCGGCCAGATCGCGATCGCTATGATCGACGAGAGCCGGCTGCATCGCTTCACCGAGACCCTGACACTGTCCCGAGCCCAGCTGGTGAACACGGGGCTGCTGCGCGTGTCGGCCCAGGGTCAGCTGAGGCTGGGGGGCGACAGCTGGCAGTCGACGCGGTTCTCGACCTCGGAGATAGCCGCTCGCGAGGTCAAGACGGTCACGACCCATGATCTGGCGCGATCGCTGACCGCGAGCCTGGTCGATGACACCGACATCGAAGTGCGGGTTTTGGGGATCGGGCTGGGCAACAGCGACCTGGTGCGCGGGCAGGTGGCGCGGCTGCTGGAAGGGCTGGGCGGTCCGCTTGACCGGCTGCTGCTGGGTGTGTCGGCCATCACCGGCGCGCAGCTGGGGCAGGCCGATGTGCGGGTGACGGGCCTGAGATGCGGTAGCCCAATCCTCGTAGACTAGGACTGGCGACGCGACGCGAACGAGCGCCGGAATGCAACTGAGGGCCGCCGGCGTCGCCTGCGGCCCTCATTTTGCGTCAGGCCTTCTCGAGATCCCTGGACCACTGGCCCAGCGAGGCCAGGCCGTTCATCCTGGCGCGGTGCAGGAAGGCGTCTTGTGCGGCCTTGGCGTTCTCAGCCTTACCGGCCCAGGCCTTCTGCGGCGCGGCCTGCAGGGCGCGGCCGTAGGAGAAGGTCATCTTCCAGGGGAAGCCGCCGATCTTGTTCATGGCGTCGAGGTGGGCGGTGGCGTCCACGTCAGACTGGCCTCCCGACAGATAGGCGATGCCCGGAACGGCCGAGGGGACGGTCGACTTCAGGGCGGCGATGGTCATTTCGGCGACCTGCTCGACCGAGGCCTGGCGCTTCGACTTCTTTCCAGCGATGACCATGTTCGGCTTGAGCACGATGCCTTCCAGGGCGACGCGCTGCTCGGCCAGTTCCTGGAAGACAGTGTTCAGGACGTGGCGGGTGACCTCGTCGCAGCGCTCGATGTCGTGGTCGCCGTCCATCAGCACTTCGGGCTCGACGATCGGAACGATGTCTTCCTGCTGGCAGATGCGGGCGTAGCGCGCCAGGCCGTGAGCATTGGTCTTGATCGCGCCCCAGGACGGGATCAGCGGGCCGTCGATGTCGATCACGCCGCGCCACTTGGCGAAGCGGGCGCCCTTCTCGCGGTAGCCGCGCAGGCGCTTGGACAGGCCGTCCAGGCCCTTGGTCGCCGTCTCGCCGGGGAAGCCGGCCATCTTGGAGGCGCCCTTGTCGACCTTGATGCCGGGGATGGCGCCGGCGGCCGAGATGATGTCGACCAGCGGCGTGCCGTCGGCGGCGTTCTGGAACAGGGTTTCCTCGAACAGGATGACACCGGAAATGTAGTTCATGGCGTCCGAGGCGCGGAACATCAGCTCGCGGTAGTCGCGGCGGTTGTCCTCGGTGTTCTCAACGCGGATGGCGTCGAAGCGCTTCTGGATCGTGCCCGTCGATTCGTCCGCTGCGAGGATGCCCTTGCCGGGAGCGACCATGGCTTCCGCCACGGCGTTGAGAGCCGCGAGATTCATGTCCTGAGTCCTGTGTGGTTTTGTTTTGTGGGCGGGCCTATAGGCAAATCCGCCCCAAAAGTCACGCCTTCGTGATCAGGCGGCCTTCTCCGGCGGCGCGCGACCGGCCGTCGAAATGACATGGAACAGCCTGCCGACATCGATCGGCTTCTGCAGCACGCCGTCGGCGCCCGCACGCAAGTAGGCGGTCACATCTTCCTCAAAGACGTTAGCGGTCAGCATGTGGATCGGCAGGTCGCGATAGGCGGGGCCCAGGGCCCGGATCGCCCGCACGGCGTCGGGCCCACTCATGACCGGCATGTTGGCGTCCATGAGGACCAGGTCCCAGTACCGCTCGCTCACGGCGCGGACCGCGGCGGCGCCGTCCTCGACGCAGTGCAGATCCACGTCGAGCTGCGACAGTAGCAGGCCCAGAACCTTGCGGTTACTGGCGTTGTCCTCTGCCGCCAGGACGGAGAGGCGACCGTCAGGCTCCTCTAGCGGGCCCGGCGACGGTTGAACGTCTTGAGGCCGGCTGGATTCCGGCGCCTGAAACGAGAAAGCGAAGCGACTGCGGCCCTCGGCGTCGCGGTCGGCGGTGATCTGGCCGCCCAAGGCCCGGACATTCCCAGCGCATATTGCCAGGCCCAGGCCCGCACCGCCCGCGAGGCGCCCTTCCTCGGTCTGTTCGAAGGCCATGAAGATGCGGTCGCGGTCTTCAATGGGGACGCCCGGTCCGCCGTCAGTGACCTCGAAATGCGCGAGGCCTGATTGATCAGGACCGGAGAGGCGGATGCGGACCTCGCCTCCGCGCGGCGTAAACTTGAGAGCGTTGGAGACGAGGTTGACCAGGGTCTGCTCTACCTTGCCCCGGTCGCACATCACAGGGCGGCATCCCTCGAAGGCCTTGCCGTCGACCAGCAGCTGGACGTCGGCTTCCGAGAAGGATGGCGCCCACATGCGCGCCACGGCGTCAACGAGCGCCGGAAGGTCGACCGGCTCCGGATGGGCTAAGGTCTGGCCGGCCTCGATGCGAGAGAAGTCCAGCACGGCGTTGAGCAGCCGCAGCAGCATCTGGCCGGATTCCAGAATGTCGCCGACAAGCGCCTTCTGATCCTGCGGCATCGGCTGTGTCGACAGGGCCTGGGCCATGCCGAGTACGGCGTTAAGCGGCGTGCGCACCTCGTGGCTGGTGACGGCGAGGAAGGCCGACTTGGCGCGGCTTGCGGCCTCGGCAGCGCGCGCCTGGGCGCTGGCCTCCCGGGCAAGCCGGGCCAGCTTGCGGTGCTGACGGCGGTTGGCGCGCTGGGCGTTGTGACGTTCCACGACCCGACCCAGCTGGAAGCCGATCTGGTCCATGACGCGCAGAAGTTCGGTGTCCGGCGCGATCATGCGCACCGAGAAGAATTCCAGGACGGCCACGATCCGGTCGCCCGCATGGACGGGCAAGGCGAAGCCCGACTTCAGGCCGCAGCTGCGCGCCACGTCACCGCGTACGAACAGCGGGTCTTCGCCGAGGAGCTCGACCCAGATGCAGGCGCCGGCCGCATAGGTGCGGCCCGGGAGTCCCACGCCGGGCGCAAATCGCATGTCCCGCGTGATGGTCCGGAAGGGCTGGAGTTCGTGGCGGCCATCATCGAACCACAGGCCTGAAGTCCTAAGCACCCCGCCTGGGCCAGCGACCCAGGCGTGGCCGACCGGCCAGCCGGTGAAGGACGCGATCCTGTCGAGGGCGATCTGGAAGGCCTGGAGCGGGTCGCCGTCGGTGTTGGCCGCTGCGGTCACCGCCTCGAGCAGTTCGAGGCGACGGGTCTGTTCGTAGAGGGCGCGCGTGTGCGTTTCCGCAAGGCTCTCGGCCTCAAGGCGCGCCTGTCTCTCGCGCTGGAGCCGTCGCTCCAGCCGCGCGATCACCGATGCATCGTCTGTGGGGACGTCGGGGGTCACGCCGCCACGGCGTCCGCGCCTGCAGGCATCCAGCGAAGCCGGAAGGTGCAGCAGCGATCCCCCCGGTCGACGCAGGTCTCGTGGGTGAAGTCGACGGTGTCGCCGAAATGGGCCGCCGCACCTGCGACAAATCCTTCCGCCAACGCGCACATTCGGCGGCTGGAGCGGTAGTCCATCATCAAGTCGCCGTCGTCGGCGTTCGCCATCCGGAAATGCGGACAGACGGCGTCAGGGTAGAGTTTGCGTACCTCGGAGTGGATGACGTCGTTCACGCCATCGATGAAGCTGCGAGCGTCCGGATGCCCCTCGAACAGCTCTGGGTAGGCCTTGGCCAGGAGCGGCATGGCGTTGACGCCAAACCACTTGAGGACGGTGGCGCGATCCAGAGAAAGGGCCGAGCAGGCGGCGGCTACGAGCGCCTCCATCTCGGAGTCGGGATAGTTGCCAAGCGAAGTGTAGGAACCCCCGACATTGGCTGCGTCCACGAGCGAATCCCAAGTGTCCGCCCCATAATGATCAGACACAACCTGTTCGAGCAGATTGAAGACAATACCCTTCATGGTCGCGCAAACCCTTGATCCTGTTCTGCATTTCTCTGGCAGACGGATCAGAATGCGCGGTTAACGTCGCTCAGGTTGAGCGATCGTCAGGCACGCAGGGCCTCCACACCGGGCAGGGCTTTGCCCTCCATCCATTCCAGGAAGGCGCCGCCGGCGGTTGAGACGAAGGTCATGTCCTGCACGACGCCAGCGTGATTCAGGGCCGCGACCGTGTCGCCGCCGCCGGCGACGGCGGTCAGGGTCCCGGCCTTGGCCAAGGCGGCCGCGGTTCGCGCTGCGGCGACGGTCGCGGCGTCGAACGGCGGGATTTCGAACACGCCGAGCGGGCCGTTCCAGATAAGGGTCTTCGATTCAGCCATGGCCTTCTCGAGGCGGGCGACGGTGGCCGGGCCGGCGTCGAGGATCTTCTCGCCGGGCTGAAGCTGTCCCAATTCGCGTACGGTCGCCTCGGCGCCAGGCTTGACCTCGGTCGCGACGACGACGTCGACCGGCAGGAGCAGTTCGCAGCCGTTGGCCTGGGCGGCCTTGATGATGTCGCGGGCGGTGTCGCCCAGATCGTGCTCGCAGAGGGAGGCGGCGACGTCCTGGCCCATGGCGGCGAGGAAGGTGTTGGCCATGCCGCCGCCGATGGCCAGCGTGTCCAGCTTGGCGACAAGGTTCTGGAGCAGGTCCAGCTTGGTCGACACCTTGGAACCGCCGACAATGCCAAGCACCGGCTTCTTCGGGCTGCCCAGGGCGGCGTCGAGCGCCTCGAGCTCGCGACGCATGCTTTCACCGGCATAGGCGGGCAGGAGACGCGCCAGCCCCTCGGTCGAGGCATGCGCGCGGTGGGCGGCCGAGAAGGCGTCGTTCACGTAGAGGTCGCCGAGTTCGGCCAGCCGGGCCGCAAACGCGGGGTCGTTCTTTTCCTCGCCCTTGTGGAAGCGGACGTTCTCAAGCAACGCCACCCCGCCGGTGTCGAGATCCGCGAGAACGGCCCTGGCGTCGTCGCCGACGCAGTCATCAGCGAAGCGCACCGGCGCGCCGACGAGGGCAGCCAGGTCATCGACGATCGGCTGCAGGCTCATGGACGGCACCCGCTCTCCCTTGGGCCGGTCGAAGTGTGCCAGAAGGGCGACCTTCGCCCCGGCATCGCGCAGCCGCTGAATGGTCGGCAGGGCAACGCGCAGGCGCGTGTCGTCGGTGACCCGGCCGTCCTCCATCGGGACATTGAAGTCTACGCGAACGAGGGCGATCTTGCCGGCGAGGTCGGCGGCGTCATCAAGGGTGCGAAACGTGCTCATGGCCGGCGGGTATAGAGCCCGAGGCCGGTTCCGACTAGGGCGGTGGTCAGTCCTCGCGCGCCGCCTTGCGCGGATCGGCCTTGGGGGCCGGCGCCAGGCGCATGACTTCGGCCTGATAGCGCTCGTCGTCGCCGACGGCAGCAAAGGGCAGGGCGCGGGCGCAGGCCTCAAGCAAGGCGTCACGCCAAGGCAGTTCGACCTTGTAGAAGTCGCCCAACACATACGGCATCACCAGCTCCCGCTGGCCGGGATGGCCGATGCCGAGCCTGGCCCGGCGGAACTCTGGCCCCAGATGGGCGGTGAGGGAGCGCACGCCATTGTGGCCGGCCGCCCCACCCCCGGTCTTCATCCTGAAACGTCCTTCAGCCAGGTCGAGCTCGTCATAGAAGGCGATGACCTGATCCGGCGTCGACTTGTAGAAGCGCATGGCTTCGCCGACGGCGCGGCCGCTCTCGTTCATGTAGGTCTGGGGCTTCATCAGCAGCGCCTTGACCTGGCCCTGCGGGGTCGGAATGTCCCCGGCGCGCACCTTGGCCTGGAACGCCGCCTTCTCCGGACCGAACCGCCATTCCTTGGCGATGGCGTCGATCGCCATGAAGCCGATGTTGTGGCGATTGTTCTCGTATTTCGGGCCCGGATTGCCGAGGCCGGCGATGATCAGCATGGCGGGGTCTGACTCAGGGGCTCAAAAGGAAACGGCCCCGCCCGTGTGCCGGGCGAGGCCGTGAAAATCCAGACCGTTGAAAGGGGCTCAGCCTTCGGTGGTTTCCTCGGCGGCGTCGCCTTCACCTTCGGCGCCTTCTTCGGCGGCTTCGGTTTCACCAGCTTCGGAAGCAGCCTCCTCGGCGGCCGCAGCCTGCTCCTCGGCGATCGCTTCTTCGATCTCGTCAGCGGCCTTGGCTGCCGACGAGGTCTTGATCGAGGCGATGACGAAGTCGCGGTCGGTGATGGTCGGCTGGACGTCGTCCGGCACACCCTTCAGGTCGGACCAGCGAATGGTGTCGCCCAGCTTGTGGCCGGCGAGGTCGACCACCAGGTCTTCCGGGATGTGGTCGGCGCGCACGGCGATCTCGACCGAGTGACGCACGATCTCGAGCGAGCCGCCCTGACGGAAGGCCTCGCACTTGTCTTCGTTGATGAAGTGCACCGGCACTTCGATCTTGATCGTCTGCTTCTCGTCGACGCGCATCAGGTCGAAGTGCAGCGGACGGTCGGACACCGGGTCGAACTGGACGTCCTTGGCGATGACCGGCTGGGTCTCGTCGCCGTACTTCAGCGTGACCAGGTGGCCGAGCAGCTTGCCGGTGTAGAGCGACTTCCTGAACGCGCGCTCGTTGACCGAGATGGCGACGGGAGCCTTGTCGCCACCGTACAGGATGCCGGGGACCTTGCCGTCGCGGCGGGCCGAACGGGCGCCGCCCGTGCCCACGCCGTCGCGGACTTCGACGTTCAGGATGATCTCTTCGGCCATGACAGGCTGCCTTTAAAACGAAACCGCCGCGCTGAGGCGCGCGGCGGGGGTCGCAGGACCCGTGAATTCAAGAGGGCGCGTCATTACACGCTTCCCTGTCGCGGTGCAACAGGGGGCGGGCGCCCGAGGCGGAAGGTCCCTAGTTCGGCGTCTGGGCTTCTGCGGAGGCGGCCACGGCGACGTCACCCGCCGGCTCCAGGGCAGGCTGGTCGGCCGTCAGGAGGGGCGCGGCCGGCGGCTGCATCATCGTCACCGGGCCCGCCGAATCGATCACGCACTGGGCGGTGTCCATCATCAGGTGCTGGCCGAGGCAGAAGATCTCTTCGTAGTGCGGGCGCGAGGCGGCCAGACACTGGAGGATCATCAGGCGGGTGAAGTTCAGGCAGTCGGCGCTGACCGGCTCGTTGAGCAGGGCATCGGTGATGTTGCGGTTGTCGTCACCGCCCTGGCCGAGGGCGGCGATCGCCGCAAGAGCTAGGCCGCGAACGACGGCCTGGGTGTACGGCGGCGTGGCCTCGGCGGTCGGAAGCTGCAGGCCCTGGCCGCTCTGGGCTGCCTGCTGCAGCGTCGCGGAACGGGAGTAGTCCGGGTTCAGGGGGGTGACGCCGAGCACGCGCACCTGTTCCAGGCGCGATTCGCGGTCGGTGACGTGCTGGGACGACCAACGCTGGCGCTGGATGTCGTAGGCGGTCTGTTTCACGGCCGAGCCGGCCGAGAACATGCTCTGGCCATGGCCCTGGATCTGGGCGGCGATCAGGCCGGCGGCCTGGGGCGCGCCGGGGAGCTGGACGGCATAGGCCGGGTCGGCGACCAGCTGACGGAGGATCTGGTCGCGGGCCGCCGGATCGGCCGCCAGGCCGCGGACGCCGTTGACGAACTCGGGGGACTGGAGCGCCACGACCGCCGCATAGGCGACCATGCCGCGCGACAGCTGAACGGGCTCGTAAGCCGACGCTCGAAGCAGGGAGCCCCGAACGGCCGAGCCGTCCTCGAACGCCGAGCCGATCGCAGCCGTATCATTCATGTAGGCGAGATAGATCGCAGCGGCTTCGGCGACGCTGCCGTTCAGGGCGACGGCGGGAAGCGGCGGCGGCGGGGGAGGCGGCGGCGCCTCCGGCTCCGGCGTCTGGCAGGCCGCCGAGGCGAGCGCGAGGCTGAGGACGCCGATAAGACCGACGTTGCGGGCGAAGGCTTTCATGCCGGTGTCCCCGGATTTCACTGCGACAAGGCTCCGCTGCAAGCGCGGGGCCACTTCCATCATAACGCCGCCAAAAGCCTTGTTCGACGGTTAATGAGGGTTAATCGAACAGTTTGGAGACAGATTCTTCGTTGGCGATGCGGCGGATCGCCTCGCCGATCAGCGGAGCGATCGGGACCGTACGGATCTTCGGGCAGGCCAGGGCCTCGTCGGAAAGGCCGATCGAGTCGGTCACGACGAGCTCGCTGAGCACCGAATCCGTGACCCGGTTGACCGCGGGGCCCGACAGGACGCCGTGGCTGACATAGGCCGCAACCTCGACCGCGCCGCGGTCCGACAGGGCCTGGGCGGCGTTGCAGAGAGTGCCGGCCGAATCGACGATGTCGTCGAACAGGATGCAGCGGCGGCCCTCGACCTCACCGATGATATTCATGACTTCGCTCTGGCCCGGGGCCGAGCGGCGCTTGTCGACGATAGCCAAGTCGGCGTTCAGGCGACTGGCCAGGGCGCGGGCGCGCACCACGCCACCGACGTCCGGAGAGACGATGACCAGATCGGAGGCCGCCTTGCCGCCACGCTGTTCCTTGATGTCGGACGCCAGCAGGGGCGCGGGCAGCAGGTTGTCGGTCGGGATGTCGAAGAAGCCCTGAATCTGGCCGGCGTGCAGGTCCATGGTCAGGACGCGGTCGGCGCCAGCGCGGGTGATCAGATTGGCCACCAGCTTGGCGGAGATCGGCGTGCGGCCGCCGGTTTTCCGATCCTGACGGGCGTAGCCGAAATAGGGCATGACCGCCGTGATCCGCTTGGCCGACGCCCGCACGAGTGCGTCGGTCATGATCAGCAACTCCATCAGGTTGTCGTTCGCCGGATAGCTGGTCGACTGGATGATGAAGACATCCTCGCCGCGGACATTTTCCTCGATGACGGCGAAGACCTCGTTGTCGGCGAAGCGCTTGACCTGGGCCTTGGTCAGCGGAGCGGCCAGCTCGTTTGCAATGGCCTGCGCCAGCGGCTTGTTCGAGTTGCCGGCCAGGAGTTTCATCGCGCCATCCTTTCGCCCCGAAGGGCCCGCTTTCTGGCGCGGCTTCTATAGGGCGACGGGGCGTTGCGCCAGCGGGTGCGGGCGTCCTTGGCGCATCTTGCGCCCTCGTGTAGAAGCCCGGACACAGAGTCCGGACCCATCGGGGCGTTCGAAAGGTTTGTCGGTGAAGTCAGCTTCCGTCCGCAGCAGTGTCTACGCGGTTGTCGCCGCCTGCATCGCGTCCATCGCGCTCGCCAGCTGCGCGGGCCCGCGCGCCCGCCAGCCGCGGCTGCAGTATCAGGAACGGCCGGTCGAGGTTCTGTACGCCGTCGGCCTCGAGCGACTGGACAACGGCCGCTACACGGAAGCCGTTCAGTTCTTCCAGGAAGTGGAGCGCCAGCACCCTTACTCGCCGTGGTCGCGCCGCGCGATCCTAATGCAGGTCTACGCCTACTATCAGCGCAACGCCTATGAAGAGGCGATCGCGGCCGCCGACCGCTACATCCAGCTCTATCCGGGCAGCCCTCAGGCGTCGTATGCCTATTACATGAAGGCGATCTGCTACTTCGAGCAGATCGTTGATGTGGGCCGAGATCAGGCCGCGACCGGACAGGCGCTGCTGGCCCTGACCGAAGTCACCCGCCGCTTCCCCAACACCCAGTACGCGACCGACGCGCGGGTGAAGATTGACATGGTCAATGACCAGCTGGCCGGCAAGGAAATGGAGATCGGGCGCTGGTACCTGCGCCGCGACCAGCCGCTGGCTGCCATCGGCCGCTTCCGCCGCGTGATCGAAACCTATCAGACGACCTCGCACACGCCGGAGGCTTTGTACCGTCTGGTCGAGGCCTATGTGACGCTGGGTCTGGTGGAGGAAGCCGAGCGCAACGCCGCGGTGCTTGGCCACAACTTCCCGGGCAGCCGCTGGTATTCGGACGCCTACGCCCTGGTCACCCGCCAGGGCGGCGAGCTGGAAACCCAGCCGGAAGAAGAAGGCTGGTTGCGTCGGCTGATTCCGGGCTGAGACGCGGGCCCCGCGAATCCTTTAGAAGCGGGACATGCTGACCGGCCTGTCCATCCGCGACATCGTGCTGGTCCAGTCTCTGGACCTTGAGTTCGGGGCTGGACTGACCGTGCTTACCGGCGAGACCGGGGCCGGCAAGTCGATCATCCTCGACGCCCTGGGTCTGGCGACAGGCGGCCGTGCGGACGGCGGGCTGGTGCGCGGTGGCGCGACCCAAGGTAGTGCAACGGCGGTATTTTCGCCTCCTGCCGATCATCCGCTCTGGTCCGCGCTGGAAGAAGTCGGCATCGAAGCCGAACCCGGCGAAGACCTGATCCTGCGCCGCCAGCAGGGGGCGGACGGCCGCAGCCGCGCTTTCATCAACGATCAGCCGGTGTCTATCGGGGCCCTGCGGACGGTCGGCGAGCAGCTGATCGAGGTTCACGGCCAGCACGAGACGGTCGGGCTGCTCGATCCCAAGACTCATCGAGGCCTGCTGGATGACTGGGCGGGACTTGCAGGGCCGCTGACCCGAACCCGCGACGCCTGGCGCGCCCGCGCCGAGGCGATGGCGGCGTTCGAGGCCCTGAAGGCTGATGCGGCCAGGGCGGCGAGCGAATCGGAAGATCTGACGGCGAACCTGGCCGAGCTCGACAAACTCGACCCGCGTGAGGGCGAGGAAGCCGATCTGGCCGGCGAGCGCGCGATCCTTGGCGCCTCCGAGAAGGCCCTGGCCGATCTGGATGACGCGCGGCAGTCGATGGGCGCCGACTCGCTGTCGAACAAGCTGGCCTCGGCCTATCGCGCGGTCGAACGGGCGCGGCAGCGAGCGGTGTCAGCGGGGGCCGCTGAAGACAACGCCGTCGTCGTCAGGCTGGACAAGGCGGCGGCCGGGATCGACCGGACCCTTTCGGAGGCGCAGGAGGCGCTCGATGCGCTCGACGAGGCCGCGCGGTCGTTCGATTTCGAGCCCGGGCGGCTTGATCGCGCCGAAGAGCGCCTGTTCGCGCTGAGAGCAATGGCGCGCAAGTTGGGTGTCGCCGTTGAACTGCTGCCCGCGGAGCGCGCGCGGATCGCCCAGGCCCTGTCGCTGATCGAGGATGGCGCGGAGGCTCTCAAGAGGGTCGAAGCCGAGGCGGCCGAGGCAGACGCCGCTTATCGACTGGCCGCGGAAGCCTTGAGCGACGCGCGGCGCGAAGCGGGAGAGAGGCTCGCTGGTGCGGTCATGGACGAACTCGGACCGTTGAAGCTCGACAAGGCGCGATTCCGCGTCGGGATCGAAACGCTCGACTGGGATCGCGCCGGGCCGGAAGGACGCGACCGGATTTCGTTCGAGGTCCAGACCAATCCGGGCGCCCCGTGGGGCGGGCTGGCGGTCATCGCATCGGGTGGGGAACTGGCGCGGTTTGCGCTGGCGCTGAAGGCGTCCCTAGCCGGCCGGACGCACGGGGAGCAGCCGGTCATGATCTTCGACGAGGTCGACCAGGGTGTCGGTGGCGCGGTCGCGGACGCGGTAGGCCAGAGACTGGCGCGCCTGGCGGAGGGCGCGCAGGTCTTCGTCGTCACCCATAGTCCGCAAGTCGCTGCGCGGGGCGCTTCGCACCTGAAGGTCTCCAAGTCGGAAACCTCGGAGGGCGTGCGGTCACGGGTCGAGCGCCTGGACCCGGTGCGGCGCGAGGAGGAGCTCGCCCGTATGCTCGCCGGCCGCGAGGTGACGGAGGCCGCCCGCGCCGCCGCCCGCGCGCTACTGTCCTGAGGAACTGTCGGCCCGCTGACCGGTTCTCCGGTGGAGGAGACCGCCATGCCCGCCAAGTCCGCCGCCCAGCAGAAGGCCGCCGGGGCCGCCTTGTCCGCCAAGCGCGGTGATACGCCCAGGTCGAAACTGAGGGGCGCATCCAAAGAGATGTTCGAATCGATGTCCGAAAAGCAGCTCGACGATTTCGCGTCGACCAAGCGGACGGGCAAGCCGGAGCACGTTGGAGAACGCGGCTAGATTTCGCCGCAGTCGCATCCCACCTAGATCCCGGAGACGGGGAACCGGATGAGCCCGAACAAGACGCCCGTACGGACGCCGAGACGCTTCTCGGACGTGCTCGAGAAGCTCGGCCACGGGAGCGAGAAACTGACGCTCGAGGAGATGGTCGATGCGTTCGGCGAGCGGGCGCTCGGGGCTGTCATGATCCTGATCGCGGTGGTCAGCCTTCTGCCGTGGCCTCCGGGCGGCAAGGTCGTTTTCAGTCTGCCCTTGATGCTCATCGCGTCGGAGGTGACGCTTCAGAGAAAGACGCTGTGGCTGCCTGAATGGTTGCTCAGGCGCTCCGTCTCACGGACCGGCTACGCCAGCGGCATGAGCAAGATGATGCCCGCGGTGCGCTTCATCGAGAACCTTTCCCAGCCGCGGATGAGGGTCCTGACCGGTCCCCTGGCGCGAATGGTCATCGGCCTGATCTGCCTGTTCCTCGCGGTGATGCTGGCGTTCCCCGTGCCGTTCGGGGACATGCTCCCCGCCGTCACGATCGTCATCTTCGGCTTCGCCCTGATGCAGCGCGATGGGCTGGCGACGATCGCCGGCCTGGTCGGGACCCTCGTCTGCATCGGCTATCTGGCGCTGGTTTGGCAGGCGGTGGTTCATTTTGCGGAGATCGGGTGGAACGGGGCCCAGGGTCTGTTCACCTAGTCGGGTTCGACTTCAAGCGCGTCCGCGGCGGCGTGGTGTTCGGTTTCGGCCAGCCGCACCCGGATGTGGGTGACCGGCCCCTCGAGCGCGGCCAAGGCCTCTTGGGCCGCAGCCTCTCCGGCCGCGATGGCCGGCTCGAACGCCTTCCAGTTCCGGATTTCCACACCGTCGAGCCTTGGCAGGATCAGCACGTCGGTCGTCGCGCGCGACACGGCCAGTTCCGATGCGGTCGAGATGGTCGCCGAGCGCATCAGGATCGAAACGATCGGCGGGCCCTGCCGCCATTCGCCTGACAGAATCCAGCGCCACCACGATTTGGGGTTTTCCAGCACCTTTGGATCGACCCCCCGGGCCCGCGAGACATCCACGCCGACGACCGGGCCCTGATGCTGGGCCCGCATGACCTCGGAGGGGAAGCTCTTGAGGATGGCCCCGTCCACGAGCACCGCGCCGCCGTCGATCACCGGGGGCAAGACGCCCGGCAGGGAGATGGAGGCCCGGAGCGCCCGTCGTAGCAGGCCCTGGCGGTGAAGTCGGAAGTTGTTGTTGGTGATATCGGCCGAGACACAGAAGTAGGGCAGGGGGAGGTTGGCGATCTCGACTTCGCCGTAGTGCTCCTGAAGCAGGGCGTCGACCTTGCGGCCCTGGCTCATGGCGATGATCGGGAAGGCCATGTCGCTTAGCGGGCTGGAGTCGACGAAGGCGGCCTTGATGCGGGCCTCCAGCTCCTCCTGAGACCATTCAAGAGCGAGGCCGGCGGCCACGACGCCGCCCATTGATGATCCGCCGACAAAATCGAAGGGCACTCCAGCGGCCCGCAGGGTACGAACCGCGCCGAGGTGGGCGTAAGCGCGGGCGCCGCCCCCGGAGAGAACCAGCCCTACCGACGTTCCGGTGATGACGCGGGCGATTCGCGTCTCGTCATGTTCTTGAGCCTCGCGGACGTGAAACCAGCGGGCCGGTTGGGTGGCGGCGATCCAGATGGGCGTATTAGCCGGGGTCGCCGGCCCGTCGCGTAACAGAATCAGGTCGACAGGGCGGTGCGTCTCGACATCCGCCTCGGCCAGCGGCTGGCGCGGCGGCGGGGCTGAGAAATGGTCGCCAACCAGGAACAGGCGGTCAACCTGTCGAGCGCACAGGCCGCCCCAGACCTCCTCGGATTTTTCGGCCGTATAGAGGACGTAGTCGTGCGCCTCCTCGACGCGGTTGAACCAGTCGGCCGCAGAACTGAGCGCGGAGTGGTCGATGACCTGGACCGTGAAGCCCAGCCCGAGAATGGCGGCGGCCACACGGTCGACGAAGGCGCGGATCGGACGGTCGCGCACGCCGATAAATCCGAACACGCTGGGGTCCGCGGCCGATCGGGTCTTTTCGCGCGCGCGCAGGATCATCAACCGCGCCAGCTCGGTCATGATTTCGGGATTGGAGTGGGCGGCCTTCAGGAAGGCCTCGCGCGGGAGGGAGAGGATTTCCGAATCCCTGAGGGCGACGACGGTCGACGTGTGCGGGGTCCCGGCGAGCAGGGACATTTCCCCGACTGGCTGGCCCGCCGAGACGACGCCGATGAACTCGGTCTCACGACCTTCTTCCTTGCGGAAGACCCCGAGGCGGCCGCTGCGCACGACATAGAGGGTGTCAGACGGATCGTTGGCGGAGAAAAGGCGCTCGCCGACCGTCAGGGTGAACCAGCTGGCCGGGGAGCGCCGCTCCGCCGCGAACAGGCCCGCCAGGGCCGTTTCCAGTTTGTCGTCGCGGGGACGGCGCTTCATCGGCAGCGAGCCTATGCGGATTCGTCAGGGACGCTTTCCCGCAGATAGGGGAGCGGCTATGCCTCCGCCATGCCCAGACTGACCACCGCCATCGACAGAAACGCGCCGGCCTTTCTCCGGCTCAAGGCTCACAACGAGGGACTGGCGAAGGAACTCCGCAACGCCACGGCCAAGGCCGCGCTCGGCGGGCCGGACGCCAGCCGCGAGCGGCACGTCAAGCGAGGCAAGCTCTTGCCGCGCGACCGGGTCGAACGCCTGCTAGATCCCGGCGCGCCATTCCTGGAGGTCGGACAGCTGGCCGCCAACGGCATGTATGGCGATGAGGCGCCGGCGGCCGGGATGATCTGCGGTGTCGGCCGCGTGTCGGGCCGCGAAGTCATGATCGTCGCCAACGATCCGACGGTGAAGGGCGGGGCCTATTTCCCGCTGACGGTGAAGAAGCACCTGCGGGCGCAGGAGATCGCCGAGCAGAACAACCTGCCCTGCGTCTATCTGGTGGACTCGGGCGGCGCGAACCTGCCGCACCAGGCCGAGGTGTTTCCGGACCGCGAGCATTTCGGGCGGATCTTCTTCAACCAGGCACGGATGAGCGCCAAGGAAATCCCGCAGATCGCCTGCGTCATGGGCTCGTGCACGGCGGGCGGCGCCTATGTGCCGGCGATGTCGGACGAGACGGTGATCGTGCGCAACCAGGGCACCATCTTCCTGGCCGGTCCGCCGCTGGTGAAGGCCGCAACTGGCGAGGTTATCTCGGCCGAGGAGTTGGGCGGGGCGGAGACGCATAGCCGCAAGTCCGGCGTGGTCGACCACGTGGCCGAGAACGACGAACACGCCTTGCAGATCGTGCGTGAGATCGTGGCCGGGCTGAACACGGTCAAGCGGGTCGAGCTTGATCTTGTTGAGCCGGAGCCGCCGGCGCTCGATCCGCAGGATCTCTACGGGCTGATACCGGACGATGTTCGCGCGCCCTACGACGTGAAGGAAGTCATCGCGCGGATCGTGGACGGCTCCGAGTTCCAGGAATTCAAGCGCGACTATGGATCGACGCTTGTGTGCGGCTTCGCGCGCATCTGGGGAATGCCGGTAGCCATTCTGGCCAACAACGGCGTGCTGTTCTCCGAAAGCGCCCAGAAGGGCGCGCACTTCATCGAACTGGCCTGCAAGCGGAAGATTCCGCTGGTGTTCCTGCAGAATATCTCGGGCTTCATGGTCGGCGGAAAATACGAGGCCGAGGGCATCGCCAAGCACGGGGCCAAGATGGTCACCGCCGTGGCGTCTGCGGAGGTTCCCAAGTTCACCGTCCTGATCGGCGGCAGCTTCGGGGCGGGCAACTACGGCATGTGCGGCCGGGCCTATTCGCCGCGCTTCCTGTTCACCTGGCCGAACAGCCGCATCTCGGTCATGGGCGGCGAGCAGGCCGCCAGCGTGCTGGCCACGGTCAAGCGCGATGCCATGGAGGCCAAGGGCGAAAGCTGGGCCGCTGAGGCCGAGGCCGAGTTCAAGGCACCGATCCGCCAGCGCTATGAGGACGAGGGCAATCCGTATTACGCGACCGCACGCCTGTGGGACGATGGGATCATCGATCCGGTCCAGACGCGCGACGTGCTGGGCCTGGCGATTTCCGCGAGCCTGAACGCGCCGATCCCCGAGACGCGGTTCGGCGTGTTCCGGATGTAGTCAGGCGGGCGTCCGCAGGATCTTCTCCATCGCCTTCCCCTTCGCCAATTCGTCGACCAGTTTGTCGAGGTGGCGGAGTTCACGCATGAAGGGGTCTTCGATCTCCTCAACGCGGTAGCCGCAGATCACGCCGGTGATCAGGAAGCGGTTCGGATTCATGGCGGGAGCCTGGTCGAAGAAGGCCTCAAAGGTGGTCCCGGCGTCGAGGTGAGCTTTCAGCTGGTCGATCGAATAGCCGGTCAGCCAGAGGATCACTTCGTCCACCTCGGCCGCCGTGCGATCTTTCTTGGCGGCCTTGGCGACATAGTGCGGATATACGCTGGCCAGGGTCATCCGGCGCACGCGTTCGTTGGCGGTGGTCTGCATCGCGGCGCTCCGTATTCCGTTCACCCGTCACGCGTTATAGGCGGTAAGCCTTAGGAGACCAGCATGGCCAAGCCCACCGACCCCGACCTGAACGCCCTGGACGTTACGGACGCCGAACAGGCCGAGATCAACGCGATCGCCCAGCCGTTGGTCGCTGGCGCGGCTCCGGACGCGGACGAGAGCCTGGTTCGCCTCGACGCCACGCCGGATGGCGCGGTTTTCGTCACCATCAACCGCCCGATGAAAAAAAACGCCTTCGACGCCGCGACCATCGCGGCGCTGAGGGAGGCCTTCGAGTCGCTGCACGGCGCCGATCAGGTGCGGGTCGTCTTCGTGCGCGGGGCGGGCGGGACCTTCTGCGCCGGAGCGGACCTGGCTTGGATGCGGGACGCCGCCGACTGGTCCGAGAGCGACAATCGCGACGACGCCATGGGCCTGGCGCGGATGCTCAAGGCGCTTCACGACGTGCCGGCCCTGACCGTCGCGATCGTGGAAGGCGCCGCCATGGGCGGCGGGGCTGGGATCGTGGCGGCCTGCGATATGGCGGTCGCGGTGAAGGGCGCCAAATTCGCCTTCTCGGAGGTCAAGCTGGGCCTGATTCCGGCGACCATCGCTCCCTATGTGGTCGAAGCGGTCGGGGCCCGGACGGCGCGGGCCCTGTTCATGACCGGCGACCTGTTCGACGCCGAGGCGGCGCTCGCGTTCGGCCTGGTGGGTCGCGTGCTTGGGTCGGCGACCGAGATCGACGGTTTCGTGGCCGAAATGTCTAAATCGATGAAGCTGTGCGCGCCCGGCGCGGTCGGTGATTCCAAGCGTCTCGTCCACGACGTGGCGGGCCGCGAGATCAGCCACGACCTGATGCAGGAGACCGCCAAGCGTATCGCGCGGGCGCGCGTGTCCGAAGAAGGCCAGGAAGGTGTTCGCGCCTTTCTGGACAAGCGCAGGGCTTCCTGGACGGAGTAGGGCTTCTTCGGGGGAGGAGGCATGAGCGAAACGCTGGGGGCCGCTGCTGCGGCCGAGGTTATCGCGGGCGATCCGCACGGCATCGTGACGCTCTGCCTGTTCGGCTGATCGTCAGGCATGGTCAGGTGCCCTGACCGGTAATCCGGGTTTCAGTCCCTCCCGGACAGGAGGGACGATCCATGAGCAGGTTTGCTACAAGGA
>CAMLNT010000019.1 GCA_946481425.1 uncultured Brevundimonas sp. | reverse complement strand
ACGATATCAGCGATCTCGTCGGAGGGGAGTTCAAAGGTCGGCATGACGGCGTCGTGGCCGACCATGATCCCTTCGGCCAAGGCCTCTTCAAGGCTCTCTGCGGGATATCGATCAGCGATGTCTCTCAGGGGCGGCGCGCCGTCGTGAGGCGAGACCCTCTCGGAGCCGATCGCATGGCAACCGCCGCATCTCATCGCGACAAGACCCTCGCCGCGAATGGCCGAAACCGTCAGGTCGGCCGGCGGGCTGGTCGACCCCGGCTGGGATGATGCGATCAGCAGCAAGAAGAGCTGGACGGCGGCGAAGGGCGCCACCGTCAGCCCTTCTGGTACCAGTGGGCCACCACCGCGAGGGTGACGCCGAAGGTCATGAAGGCGGCGATAACAAAGCCGACGACGATCGTGGATTCCAGGGGCATGACAGGGTCTCCGGGGGTCAGGCGGCCAGCAGGCGCAGCGCCTGCGGATCGCAGATCCGGACCTGACGCAGGGTGGTGAGGCGGATGACCTTGCTGGCCTGGAGTTGGGAGATCATCCGCGAGACGGTTTCGATGGTGAGGCCGAGATAGTCAGCGATGTCCTGTCGGCTCATGGGCAGGTCGACGATCTCCTGGTCGGCATGCCGGGCGAACTGGGACAGCACCGCGGCCACACGCTCGATAGCGCTCTTGCGGCCGATCTGGATGAGATGCCGCTGCATCTTCCTGAGACGCACGCCGGCGGCCGAGCGCAGGGTATTGGCGATTTCGAGGTTCAGGGCCGCCTCCCGCTCGAGGAGCGTCCGGCGGATCACGACGATCTCGCATGCTCCCAACGCCTCCGCAGAGAAGGCATGGGCTTCCGACTCCTCGAGGCCGAGCAGTTCCCCCGCGAAATGGAAGTCGCCGATCTGGCGACGCCCATCCTCGGCGAGGCGGCTGGTCCGCACGACGCCGGAGACGATCCGGTAGACGGAGGTGGCCGGCGCGTCCTGCTGAAACAGCTCGCTTCCGTCGGCATAGCGCCGCGCTTCTCCCAGCGGGTTCAGCGGATCTGACAGGCTGAGCGGATCGGTCATGTCGGTTCCTCGCGATGATCGAGGGATACCGGGGCCCGTCCCGCCCCGACATTCGGGCCCAGCGCTTAAGGAGAATCCCGTAGGTCGCTTGTCACGGGCGTCGCGGGATGGAATGCGGGGATCAATGATCTTCCGGCTCGATCGCAGATGGCTGTCCCTGGCGCTGGTCGTGGCGCCGGCCGCGGCCGCGCCGGTGGCCTGGCTGCTGACTCGCGCGGGCGCCGGTCCGGGACTGATCTTCATGACCGTGACCCCAATCGTCTACGCGGCGGCGCTGGCGGGCGGGCTGGTCGCCGCGGTCGCATCGACGGCGGTGGGAATAGCGGCCGTGACCCTGCTGGTTTCGATGTCGGGCGGAGTGACCCCCTGGCTCGACGCCGCCGTGTTCGGGGCGCTCGGCCTCGCCGCCGGGCTTTTCGGTGAGCACCTGACCACGATCGGCCGCCGCGCCTCCGACGCCAATGCGGCCCTCCGGCTCCGGGAAGGGCATCTGGAATCCATCCTGGCGACCGTGCCGGACGCCATGGTCGTGATTGACGATCAGGGGCTGATCCGCTCCTTCAGCCAGGCCGCCGAGCGGCTGTTCGGCTACACCGCATCCGACGTCTTTGGGCGCAACGTGAACATACTCATGCCGTCGCCTTACCGGGAGCAGCACGACGGCTACATGAGCCGCTACCGCACCACCGGCGAGCGGCGCATCATCGGCATCGGCCGGGTGGTGACCGGCGAGCGCAGGGACGGGACCACCTTTCCGATGGAGCTGTCTGTCGGTGAAGTTGAGGGGCCCGGCCAGCGGCTGTTCACCGGCTTCGTGCGCGACCTTTCCGAACGCCAGAAGACCGAGGCCCGGCTTCACGAACTCCAGAGCGAGCTGGTCCACGTCACCCGCCTCACGGCCCTGGGCGAGATGAGCTCGACCCTGGCTCACGAACTGAACCAGCCGTTGTCGGCCATCGGCAACTATCTGAACGGCCTGCGACGCATGCTCGCCTCTCCGCGCGGCCTGTCGAGCGAGCGTGCCCGCGACGCCCTGGAAAAGGCGGCCGATCAAGCCGGACGGGCCGGCGAGATCATCCGCCGTCTGCGCAACTTCGTGGCCAAGGGTGAGGCTGAACTTCGTCCCGAAAGCCTGGCCAAGCTCACCGAGGAGGCCGTGGCCCTGGCCTTCGTCGGAGGCAAGGAGCTCGGCGTACAGATGCGGGTCCGGCTGGACCCTGATGTCGATGTCGTGCTGGTCGACAAGGTCCAGATCCAGCAGGTGATCCTGAATTTGGTCCGCAACGCCATGGAGGCCATGACCGACAGCGAGCGCCGCGACCTCTCGATCTGGTCGGAGCCGGCGGATCCGGGCTTCGTTCGGGTGACGGTGACCGACACCGGACCGGGGCTGTCGCGCGATGTTCTCGATCAGCTATTCCAGCCCTTCGTGACGACCAAGCCGCACGGCATGGGCGTGGGCCTGTCGATCTGCCGCACCATCGTCGAGGCGCACGGCGGGCGGATTCATGCAGGGAACCTCCCAGACGGCGGCGCCCGCTTTGACGTGCTCCTGCCCCTGGCCCAGACGGACGACCAGGCCGATGAGCGGTGACCCCTTGATCTTTGTCGTGGACGACGACGACGCGGTCCGCGACTCGCTCGCCTTCCTGCTCGAGTCCGCCGATCTGCAGGCCCGTACCTTCGCCGATCCGGTCGAGGCGCTTCAGGCCGTGGACGCCTCGGTCAGATGCCTGGTGACGGACGTCCGGATGCCCCAGATGAGCGGCCTGGATCTTGTCGAGCGCCTCAAGGCCGCGCACCCCGCCCTGCCCATCGTGGTCATCACCGGCCACGCGGATGTCCCGATGGCCGTCGAGGCGATGAAGCGGGGGGCCGGCGACTTCATCGAAAAGCCGTTCGATGACGAAGCGCTGCTCCGCAGCATCCGCCAGGCCATGCGTCCCGTCGACGTTCGTCGCGTCGATCCCCAAAGCGCCCAGCGCCTGGACGGTCTGTCCGTGCGTGAACGACAGGTGCTCGAAGGCCTCATGACCGGCCGGTCGAACAAGGAGATCGCCCGCGATCTCGAAATCAGCCCACGCACGGTCGAGATCTATCGCGCCAAGGTCATGGCCAAGACGGGCGCTGAAACCTACGCGGATCTCATCCGGCTGGGCCTCAAGGCGGGTCTCGGCCAGATTTGACGCGGATCAAGGCCGGGATCGCCCGGCGGGTGCAGATGTGGGCGATCCTCGTCCCGCAGCGCAGGTCCGCCAATGGCGAACATCCTCGTCATCAACGGTCACCCGGACGCCGCGCCCCAGCGCCTCTGCGCGGGTCTGGTCGAGGCCTATGTCGCGGGCGCGGAGGCGGGCGGCCATGTCGTGCGCCGTATCGCTGTCGGGGCCCTGGCCTTCGACCTCCTCAGGTCCGCTGCGGACTTCAACGACGGCGCGCCGCCGCCGGTCATCGGTGGGGTCCAGCGTGACATCCAGTGGGCGGACCATCTGGTGGTCGTCTTTCCGCTCTGGCTGGGCGGCCTTCCGGCCCTGACCAAGGGCTTCTTTGAGCAGGTCTTCCGCCCCCAGTTCACCATGCGCTGGCGCAAGAACCAGCTGCCGCAAGGGCTGCTCGACGGTCGGACGGTGCGTCTGATCGTGACCATGGGGATGCCGGCGCCGGCCTACCGGCTGATTTTCGGGGCAGGCGGCGTGCGTTCTTTCGAGCGCTCCGTCCTCGGCCTCGCGGGCCTGCGCAGAACCGGTACGACGATGTTCGGCGGGGTCGGCGATGTCGCGGCGGCCAAGGCGGCCAGCTGGCTGGACCGGGTCCGGGATCTCGGACGTCGCGCCGACTGACCGTCAGCCCCTGCCTCGCAGGAACTTCAGTCGGTCCCGTCGTCGTCGGTCAGGTGGAATTCATGCCACAGGCCGTTCAGGACGCCGAAGCCGACTGCAAGGCCGAGACCGAGGATCCAGGTAAAATACCACATGCGATGAAGCTCCTCGGGGTCAGTAGAGGTCGGGGTTGGTGCGAACCGCCTCGGTCGTCGAACGGCCCCAAAGGACCTTGTAGACCCAGGCGGTGTAGGCCAGCACGATCGGCAGGAAGATGATCGTGCAGACCAGCATGATGAACAGCGTCAGGTGGCTGGAGGAGGCGTTCCACACCGTCAGGCTGGACTGCGGATCGATCGAGCTCGGGAGGACAAAGGGGAACATCGACAGTCCGACAGTCGCGATGATGCCCAGGGCCGAGGCGGACGAGCCGGTCAGGGTCAGGGGTTCGGACCGGCGTAGCAGGCCCACCAGCGCAAGCGCGGCGCCGAGGAAGCCCAGGGCCGGGGCGATCATCATCCACGGATAGGTCGCATAGTTGTCCAGCCACGCGCCCGGAGCCGCCTCGACCGTCGTGCGAAGCGGGTTGGAAAATCCGGAGGGGTCGACCGCCCCCGTGATGCGGAAGCCCAGGTCCCCGAAGGCCACGAACAGGCCCCCGATCGCGAACAGCGCCAGCGACAGCAGGGCCGAGACGACCCCGAACCGTCGGGCCCGGTCCTGGATCAAGCCGCGCTCGCCCTTGACGCCCAGCCAGGCCGCGCCGTGCAGCACCAGCATGGTCACCGAGAGCAGGCCGCAGACCAGGCTGAAGGGCGTGAACAGACCCAGGAGCGAGCCCTCGTAGGTGGACCGCAGGGTAGTATCCAGCCGGAAGGGCGCGCCGATCAGGACATTGCCGACGGCCACGCCGAACACCAGGGCCGGCACGAAGCCGCTGACGAAGAGGCACCAGTCCCAGAAGGAGCGCCAGCCTTTCGATGTGCGCTTGGAGCGGTACTTGAAGGCGACCGGCCTCAGGATCAGGGCGGACAGGACCAGGAACATGGCCAGGTAGAAGCCGGAGAAGCTGACCGCATACACGAAGGGCCAGGCGGCGAAGATCGCGCCGCCCCCGAGGATGAACCACACCTGGTTGCCTTCCCAGGTCGGCCCTACGGTGTTGATCACCGCACGGCGCTCCTCGTCGGTCTTTGCGACGAAGGGGAGCAGGGCGCCGACACCGAGGTCGAAACCATCGGTCAGTGCGAAGCCGATCAGCAGGATGCCCAGAAGGGCCCACCAGATCAGCCGAAGCGTTGCGTAGTCGAGAGGGAGTTCCATGGGGATTGTCTCCAGCGGGCTTCGGTCAGGCGACGGCGGGCGCGGTTTCCGCGCCGCCCTCGGGGGCGGGATCGAGCTGATCGTGCTCGGTTTCCGGGCCCTTCTTGATGGTTTTGAGGATCAGCCCGACCTCGACGACGGCGAGCGCGCCGTAGAACAGGGTGAAACCGATGATGGTGGTCCACAGCTGGGTCACAGTCAGGCTGGAGGCCCCCAGGAAGGTCGGCAGGACGCCGTCCACTGCCCAGGGCTGGCGACCGACCTCGGCCACGACCCAGCCCATCTCGGCGGCGATCCAGGGCAGGGGCATGGACCACAGGGCGATGCGCAGGAACCAGCGCGTGTCATGCTTCTTCAGCGTCACCAGGACGAAGGCCGTGGCGAACAGGGCGATCATGAAGAAGCCGATCCCGGCCATGATGCGGAAGGTCCAGAACATCACCGGCACATTGGGTACGGTGTTCCACGCCGCGACCTCGATCTGGGCCGGCGTCGCGTCGCGCGGATCGGCCACGTACTGCTGCAGCAGCAGGCCATAGCCGAGATCGTTGCGGTGCAGCTCGAAGGCCTCGCGTGCGGCCAGGTCGTTGGGATCTGCCTGGATGCGCTGGAGCGCGTCATAGGCCAGGACGCCGTTCTCGATGCGGTCCTGCGACTGGGCGACCAGCTCGAGGATGCCCCGAACCTCGCCGTCCAGACTGCGCGTCGAAATCAGGCCGAGCACATAGGGCACGCGCAGTTCGTAGTGCGTCTGGCGGTCCTCGAGGCTCGGGAAACCGACCACGGTCAGCCCCGCCGGAGCCTCCTCGGTCTCCCACATGGCCTCGATGGCGGCGAGCTTCATCTGCTGGTTGTCGGTCAGGGCATAGCCGCTCTCGTCGCCGAGCACGACCACCGAAAGAGCCGAGGCCAGGCCGAAGGCGGCGGCCACCGTCATGGACCGCTTGGCGAAGGCGACATTCTTGCCGCGCAGCAGATAGAAGGCCGAGACGCCGAGCACGAAGGCCGCCGCGATCACATAGCCGGCCGACACCGTGTGCACGAACTTGGCCTGGGCGACCGGGTTGAAAATGACCGCGGCGAAGTCGGTTATCTCCATGCGCATGGTGTCGGGATTGAAGTCGGCCCCGACCGGGTTCTGCATCCAGCCGTTGGCGATCAGGATCCACAGCGCCGACAGATTGGTGCCCAGCGCCACCAGGAAGGTCACCGCCAGGTGCGCCGGCTTCGACAGCTTGTCCCAGCCGAAGAACATCAGGCCGACGAAGGTCGCCTCAAGGAAGAAGGCCATCAGGCCCTCGATCGCCAAGGGGGCGCCGAAGATGTCCCCGACATAATGGCTGTAGTAGCTCCAGTTCATCCCGAACTGGAATTCCATGGTGATGCCGGTGGCCACGCCGATGGCGAAGTTGATTCCGAACAGGACGCCCCAGAACCGGGTGATTTTCCGCCAGATCGGCCGGTTGGTCATCACATAGATCGACTCCATGATGACGAGCATGAAGCTCAGCCCCAGCGTCAGCGGGACGAACAGGAAATGGTACAGGGCTGTCAGCGCGAACTGCAGGCGCGACAGGTCGACGACCGCGAGGTCGATCATGGGCAGGCTCCGTTCGCTCGGGTGGCGATGCGCTTCGGTAGGGCCCTCCTCGCAGTGTCACCTTGATTTCGATCAAGGTTGAGGCGGATGCGGGGTGGCATGGGGCCGGATGGCTTTCACGCAACCCGACGCCGCCACCGCCAGGGCTTGGCTGAACGACGTCAGTCGCCCCCATCGCGCTGGAATCCGGCGGGCGGCCTTCATCGCCATCGCTGATGTCGCACCAGCCATTGCTCTCGCCGCCGGGATTGCGCTGACGGTGGGCGGCCTTGCGGATGGACACCTCGCACGCTCGGCCCTGGGCGTTGGTCTCGCTTTGACAGGCATCATCTCGCGCGGGGTTATTGCGGCGTTTGGCCTGAGGCAGGGTGTCTTGCTCGCGGCGGCCTTGAAGGCGGACCTGCGGCGCAGGATTCTGGATCGCGCGATGGCGGCTGGTTCGTCCACTGCCCAGCAGGTCACCGCAGCCGTGGAGGGAGTGGAGGCCGCAGATGGCTATTGGTCGCGGTTTGCCTCGGCGCGTATCGCCGCGACCCTGTCGCCGCTACTGGCGATCGCCGCCTGCGCGGTGGCCAGTCCGATCGCGGCAGCCATCCTGACGGCGACGCTGATCCCCTTCGTTTTGGGCATGGCCTTGGCCGGGACCGCAGCGGCGGCGGAAAGCAGGCGCCAGTTCCAGTCGCTGGAACGGCTCTCAGCGCTGTTCTTGGATCGCATCCGGGCGCTGCCTGCGATCCTGTCATTCCAGGCTGAGCGGGTCGTCGCCGACGAGATCGCGGCCAGCTCGCGCGAACTGGCCACCCGCACCGAAAGCGTCCTGAAAGTCGCCTTCCTGTCCTCTGCGATCCTCGAGTTTTTTTCAGCGCTGTCGGTCGCGCTGGTCGCAGTCTACTGCGGCTTTAATGTCTTGGGGCTCCTGCCCTTTTCCGTACCGGAAGAGCTCAATCTGACGCAGGCCTTCTTCGCGCTCGCCATGGCGCCGGAGGTTTATGCGCCGATCCGCCGACTGGCAGCGGGCTATCACGACCGCCAGGCCGCCGAGGCGGCTGCGCCTCTCCTCGCGCAATGCGCTCATCCGGTCACGCCCGCCGTTCCGGCGCCCCCATTTCCGGCGCCGCCCTCGATTAGTTTCGATGACGTCAGTGTCCGCTTCGACGATCAGGTCGCTGTGGAGGACTTCTCCTTTTCCATTCGGTCGGGTGAGACGGTGGCGTTTCGCGGCGCCAGTGGAACAGGCAAGACAACGCTCCTCAAGATCCTGCTGGGGCTCGCTCCGGTCAGCAGCGGAGCGGTAACGATCAACGGGGCCAGGCTGGAGTCAGTCGGCGATCTCGCCGGTGCCGTGGCCTGGGCAGGGCAGAACCCGGTGGTGGTCGCGGGGACTGTCGCCGAAAACATTGATCTCGGCCGATCCGGCGCATCGCGCGAGGACGTCAGGGCTGCCGCGGTTCAGGCGGGGCTGGAGCTCGATCTGGACAGGTTGCTGGACGAGCGTGGGGGAGGGCTGTCCGGCGGCGAGCGGAGGCGGCTGGGGCTCGCGCGGGTGATCCTGAAGGACTGTCCGATCGTGTTGCTCGACGAGCCGACCGCCAATCTCGATGCACGCTCGGAGCAATCGCTCATCCCTGCGATCAGGGCCGCCTGCCGGGGACGGACCTCTCTCATCGCAACCCACTCTGACGCGCTGGCCGCTCTCGCCGATCGGGAGGTCACGCTGCGATGACCGGTGATGACCTCGTCCGCGACCTTATCAGACAGGAGGCGGGCGCGCAGCGCGGCCCATTCCTGCTGGCCAGCTTCGCCGCAGCAGGCGTCGCCGCAGCTGCCGCGCTGCTGCTCGGCGTATCGGGATGGTTTCTGACGGGGGCGGCGTTGGCAGGGTTGGCGGGGCCGGCCGTGGCGCATGCCTTCAACTACATGCTTCCCAGCGCCGTCATCCGGCTGCTGGCGATCGTTCGAACGGCGCTGCGCTATGGCGAACGCCTCAGCGGTCATCGGGGAGCCCTGAATGCGCTGGCTCAGATGCGCCCGGAAATCTTCAGACGGATGGCGAGCCTCGCGCCTGAAGCCCTGCTTTCGCCAGCGAGCGGAGAAGTGGCGTCCCGACTCGTGCAGGACGTCGAAACTCTTCAATCCGCGTTCGTCCGACGCTCGGCCCTCTGGGGCGCGATTGCAGGCGTTGCAGCCGCCGTCGCGCTCGCCAGCCTTGCCAGTCTGGCGCATGGAGCGATCGTGCTTGTGGCGATCCTCGCGTCCCTCGCCCTATCGCGAGGCCTGGCGCTCCGATTTGCCGCCGTTCCGGGACAAGACCTGTTGAGACGGGTCGGTGAATTGAAGGCCCAGGTGTCGGCGGTCATCCAGGCGGCGCCGGAGATCAAGGCCTACGGCATCGCCTCCTGGGCCGCCGACTCCGTCGAGGCGAGGTCGCGTTCTGTCGATGAGGCCAGAGCGGAACTGGCCCAGGCAGGAGGTCTGATGCTGATTGCCCAAAGCGCGATTCTGGCGATGGCCACGGCCGGGCTTGTGCTGGTGTCCCTGGATACAGATCCCGCTCTCGCCGCCCTGTCGCTACTAGCGGTCATGGCCGGGATGGAGGCCTCGACGGGGCTCACGGAGGCCCTGCGGCAAGCTGGGTCGGTCAACGCCGCGATCGATCGTCTGGGAGAGCTGGTAGGCACCGCGGGCGGCCCCACGTCTCATCCACGCGTCAAATCGGATTTGCGTCTCGGCAATCTGCCACGTGCGCTTAGGCCGCCGGACCGCCTGGCCATCGTGGGCCGTTCTGGATGCGGAAAAACCAGCCTGATCGAGCGACTGATGGGATTGAGGACCGGCCACGCCGGGGAGTGGCTCGTCGGTGGTTTCGATTGTCAGCAGCTGGAGAGGGCGTCCGTACGGTCCCTGTTCGCCTATGCGCCACAGGACACCCGCTTTATCGCCGGCACACTGAAGCAAAACCTCCGGCTCGCATCACCCCCGGGCTCTGACCGTGATCTCTGGAAGGCCCTCGAAGACGCAGCATTGGCCGACTTTTTCCGGGCGCGGAACGGGCTGGATACTATCCTTACTGACGACGCCCGTGGGATGTCCGGCGGAGAACGTCGTCGCCTTGCCCTGGCGCGGGCCTATCTGAAACCCGCGCCTTGGCTGGTCCTCGACGAGCCGACCGAGGGACTGGATTCCGCGACCGAAGCCGAGGTGCTGGCAAACCTCGACCGACGCCTCACCGAGACAGGCCAGGGACTGATCCTGATCAGCCATCGCCAATCGCCATTGGAGATCGCGACCGAGGTCGTTGCTTTGGACGATGGGATGCCGGGTCGAAGCCCAGGCGCCGCGTCCGCCCATCGCGGAGACCTGTTGGCGTCGGACTGACAGCACCGCCTTCCAGCGCAGCTATCGGCGCGTAGCCGCCGACTCAGTCAGCGTCGGCCAAGCTCGATCCTGGACGGTCTTCGTGAAGCGGTGGCGCT
The DNA here is from genome assembly GCA_946481425.1 of uncultured Brevundimonas sp. The sequence continues at coordinate 9,371 of CAMLNT010000019.1, read as the reverse complement.
TGAATGGACGCGGCGCTGCTAGCTGCTGACGCGAACGGTGCGCATGCTCTCGAGGCGACGAAGCTCTTGGGCTGTGATGCAACGGGGCGCATCCCACTGTTCGCCACGGGCCTGGGCCGCCACGACTTCCTCGGCGGTCACATAGACCACCCGGCCGTGCTCGATCCTGAACGCGCGGCTGGCCTGCGGCGTCGCCTCGCAGACGTACAGCACCCGCTGCGTCTCGGCCCTCGGCGCGAGGGGTCTCTCCTGGTTCTGGGCCAGGGCCGGGCCGGAGCCGGCGGCGAGGAGAAGAGCGGAAAGGAACAGGGTGCGCATGCGATCCTCCATGGCGACTTCAAGGCAGAGGATGCGCGCGAGAACGACCAATCGCAAAACATTTGTGACGGACAATTGGAAGTTTTGAGACGTTCCGTCGACGTTTGCGCAACAGTACGGCCATGCGAAAGTATTCCGTATACAGACTTATGAGGATCGGTTTGCCATCGGCGATGCGAGCAAGAGTGTGAAACAGCCATGACTGTTTGGCGGCAGCGTTCTTCTAGGAACCGACAACCAGCCGTCATCTAGGCCTTCTAGACGGGCCCTCGGTGGGCCACCCCAGTCCGACATCTCCCTGACGGCGATGCGGGCGCGCGCCCGCGTCCGATCTGTGGAGATGATCATGTTCAGCGGTTCCCGCACAAAGATGACCTTGCTGGCCGGTGCGGCCGGCCTGTTGCTCGCCGCCTGCGGCTCCTCTGAAGTGGCCTCGCCGGGCGAGGGCGGCTTCGGCGGGGGCGGCGGCGGTGGCGGCGGCGGTGGCGGTGGCGGCGGCGGAGCCGTCCCGGCCGATTGCCCGACCGGCTTCTCGAATGTCGGCCTCACCAATGGCCTGCGCACCTGCCAGCTGCCGGCTGTCATCATCGGTAACCTGGTCGTCCCGGCCCGCACCGGCACCGTCTATTCGCTCGGCGGCCGCACCGATGTCGGCCGTGACCTCGGCGGCGACCCGACCGCTCCGCTGGGCACCGGCGCCCAGGGCGTCCTCACCGTCGAGCCGGGCGTGCGCATCTTCGGCTCCTCGGGCGCCGACTACCTGGTTGTGAACCGCGGCTCGCAGATCTTCGCCGAAGGGACCGCGACCAACCCGATCGTCTTCACCAGCCGCGCCAACATCGAAGGCACGACCACCGCCAACTCGATCGGCCAGTGGGGCGGCGTCGTCCTCCTCGGCCGCGCTCCGATCGCCTCGTGCCCCGCCGGCGTGACCCCGCCGAACGTGGCCTGCTCGGCCCAGGTCGAGGGCACCAACGCCTTCTACGGCGGTAACACCGTCGCCGATAACTCGGGCCGCCTGCGCTATGTGCAGATCCGCTACTCGGGCTTCGAGATCGCGCCGGGCAACGAACTGCAGGCCCTGACCCTCGCCGGCGTCGGCTCGGGCACCACGGTCGAGTTCATCCAGTCGCATAACTCGTCGGACGACGGCATCGAGATCTTCGGTGGCCGCGTGAACCTTCGCCGCGTCATCGTGACCGGCGCCGACGACGACAGCCTGGACACCGACACCGGCTGGCGCGGCGTCGGCCAGTTCATCATCATCGCGCAGCGTGCCACGGGCGGTGACCGCGGCTTCGAGGAAAGCTCGGCCGGCGACAACGTCAACCTGAACTCGCGTCCGATGTGGTCGAACGTGACCCTGATCCACCGCGACGGCGGCGGCGACGGCATCGTCCTCAACACCGGCACCGACGCCACGTTCCTGAACTCGGTGGTCACCACGGCCCCGACCGGCACGACCATCGCCTGCCTGGACATCGACGACGCGGCCACCATCGCCGCCGCGCCGGAGTTCCAGTCGGTCCACTTCTCGTGCCCGATCGCCTATCGCAACGACGCGGCTCCGGGCGACGGCGCCACGACCGGCGGCTTCTTCACCGCCGGGCTGAACAACACGCCGAACGGCACGTCCAGCCTGGCCGCCCCGGCCGGTGGATCGATCGCCTTCATCAACGGCGCGAACGAAGGTGGCGTCACGCCGACCAACCCGGTCCCGTACAACGCCTTCTTCCAGACGGTGACCTACATCGGCGCCGTGCAGAACGCGGGCGATACCTGGTGGCAGGGCTGGTCCTGCGGCCTGCTGTCCAGCGCCTCCTGCTGATCCAAACGCCTGACAGGCGGGCGGCGCGGAAACGCGCCGCCCGTCCGACTTTTCCCAATCATCCGAAGGCGCCGTCCATGAAGTTCTCGCCCCGCTCCCTGTCCGCGGCCCTGCTGGCCACCACCACCCTGGCCGCTCCGGGCCTGGCCTTTGCCCAGGACGCAGCGACCGAGCCGCAGGAGGACGTGGTCGACGAGATCGTCGTCGTCGGCGAGTTCATCCCGACCCCGATGCGCCAGACGTCGGAAATCGCCGCCTTCCTGACGGACGAGGACCTTGAGCGCACCGGCGACAGCACCGCCGCAGACGCCCTGACCCGCGTGGCCGGCCTGTCGGTCGTGGAAGGCCGCTTCGTCTATGTGCGCGGTCTGGGCGAGCGCTACTCCTCGGCCCGACTCAACGATTCCCCGCTGCCCAGCCCGGAGCCGCTCCAGCGCGTCGTGCCGCTGGACCTGTTCCCGGCCTCGATCCTCGGCAGCGTCGAGGTCCAGAAGACCTATTCCGCCAGCCAGCCCGGCGAGTTCGGCGGCGGTGTGATCAACCTGTCGACCATCATCACGCCGGCCGAGCCGTTCTTCTCGATAAGCGTCGGCACGGGCGGCGACAGCGAGACCACCCTGCAGGAAGGTCTGGTCTACTACGGCTCACGGACCGACTTCACCGGCTTCGACGACGGTACGCGCGACGTGCCGAGCGAGCTGCGTGACGCGATCGCCACCGGCAATCGTGTGGTGGTCGGCGCCGACTTCACCGCCGCCGACATCCAGCGCATCGGCTGGGACTTTGTGAACGCGCCGCTGAACCTGCTGCAGCGCCAGGACTACATCCCCGCCGACTTCGAGATCGATCTTGCGGGCGGCACGGCCTATTCGACCGGCTTCGGCAATCTCGGCGTGATCGGCGTGCTGGGTTATTCGAACACCTGGCAGACCCGCAGCGGTCGCCAGGGCGAAGGCCGGCTGGACGCAGGCAACCTCATCGCCAACGCCGACTACGACTTCTTCTCGACGGACAACAACATCGGCTGGGACGGCCTGTTCGGCCTGAGCCTCGAGAACGGCGACCACGTCATCCAGTGGACGAACCTCTGGATCCGTCGCACGACCAAGGAAGCGCGCACGCGCGAGGGCTTCGATTTCGACGCCCCCGGCACCGGCGAGGTTCGCGACGACTTCACCGCCTGGTACGTCCGCGAGCTGCTGAACACCCAGCTTTCGGGCGACCACACCTTCGGTCAGTGGGATCTCGGCTGGCGCACCGCCTATGCGGTCACCTCGCGTGAGGCGCCGTACGAGAAGTACATCCGCTACTCGATCGACGCGACGGGCGTGCCGTTCCACGAGGGGCAGCGCAACACGACCCAGTTCTCCGACCTGGAAGACACCATCGCCTCGGCGGGCTTTGACGTCAGCTACACCCTGCCGCTGTCCAGCGAGCGGGATGCGGTCTTCTCGTTCGGCGCGGAGACCTACACTAACGAGCGCACCTCCACGAACCGCGTGTTCAGCTTCCAGTTCTCGGGCGTGGACGACGCCTTCCAGCGTCAGCGCGTCGACTACATGTTCGCCGATTTCAACCAGGGCCCCGGTCTGGTCCAGCTGGTTGAGACGACGGGTGGTTCGGGCGCGGCCGCCTATGAGGGCGAGCTGTCGGTCGACGCGGCCTATCTCATGGCCGACGTGGCTATCATCCCGCGTGTCCGCACCGCCGTGGGGGTCCGCTACGAGACCGCCGAGCAGTCGGTTACGCCGCTCGACCTTTTCGGTGGCGCAAGCCCGTTCGCCGAGACCACGCTGGAGAACAGCTACTGGCTCCCGTCGCTGACGGTGACCTGGAACTTCGCCGAGGACTTCCAGCTTCGCCTGGGCGCCTCCCAGACCATCGGCCGGCCGCAGTTCCGCGAACTGGCTCCGCAGCAATACCTCGACCCGGATTCGGACCGCCTGTTCTTCGGTAACCCGTTCCTGACGGACACCGAGCTCCTGAACCTCGACGCCAGGATCGAATGGTACTTCGGACGCAACCAGTTCCTGACCGGCGGTGTCTTCTTCAAGGATCTGGAGAACCCGGTTGAATCGGTCGTCAACGACGCCGGCTCGACCCTGCAGCAGACCTATATTAACGCGCCGGCCGCTACGCTGTACGGCCTCGAGCTGGATTTCCGCCGGTACTTCGACAGCCCGGTCACCGGCCAGTTCTTCGAGGACAAGCGCTGGTTCGTGCAGGCCAACTACACCTACACCTCGGCTGAGCTGAATGTGGAGGCCGGTGACGTGGTCTTCCCGCTCTCGGGCGGTGGCGTCGGCCAACCGGCGACCAACTTCTTCAATGACGGCGACCGCCTTCAGGGCCAGTCTGAGCATCTGGCCAACCTCCAGTTCGGCTGGGAAGACGACATCGCCCAGTCGCAGGCCACGCTGCTGGTGACCTATGTCTCGGAACGCTCGTCGGCCCGGGGCCGTCCGGGCGAGCCGGACATCGTGCAGGATCCGGGCGTGATGCTCGATTTCGTCTGGCGTCGCGGGTTCGAGTCGATGGGCCGCCCCTTCACCTTCGGCCTCGAAGCCCGCAACCTGCTGGGTGAGGACTACGAGGAGTACCAGGAGCAGGGCGGTCGCGTGGACATCCTGCAGTACGATCTCGGCCGCAGCCTGTCGCTGAGCCTGTCCACCGAGTTCTGATCCGCACCGGCGGTTTTCACAGGACTGTCGCCAACCAGTCGCAAGGGCGGAAATCGGCGTTGCTACGACGCCCGGCATGTTCCGTATGCCGACCGCTTCTGGCTGGATTGACGCCCTCCGTTCCACGGATGCGCGCGCCGCCCTGACGACGGCGTGCGTTGTCCTGACGGCGATCCTGGGGATCCAGTCGGCGCGCCTCATCTGGATCCTGACCGTCGCCCCCGGCGGTGTCGGTCACCCCCAGGCCGCGGCGGCGGCGGCCGGTCCCTCAGACCTTTCGATCCTTTCGCGTTTCGACGCCTTCTTCCGCGGCCAGCCGAGCGGACCCATGCTCCTGGACGCCGGAACGCCTTCGGCGGACGCGTCCGGTGGCGTTTTCCAGCTCTACGGCGTTCGCGCCACCGGCGGCGGCCGGGGTTCTGCCATCATTGCGGGGCCCGATGGGCGCCAGGTTTCGGTCGCTACCGGCGAGACGGTCGCGCCGGGGGTCACCCTGATCTCGGTCGCCAGTGACCATGCCGTCCTGCGTCGTGGCGGCCAGGAGGAGCGGATTGTCTTCGCGCCGTTCGTGTCGGCGCCGGTCGCAGCCCGACCCTCAGCCTCCGCTCCGGCCCAGCCGGCTTCGGCGCCGGGGGACGTCTCACCGGCGGTCGATCGCTCGGGCGTGGTCAATGCGATCGGGCTGCAGCCTCGCCGCGTGGACGGGCGGGTCAACGGGTTCGTTCTCATCCCGCGCGGCAACGCCTCGGGGCTGGCGGCCGCCGGTCTGAGGCCCGGCGACGTGATCCTCACGGTGAATGGCCTGGAAGTGACCGTCGAGAACCAGCCCGAACTTCTCCAGGACCTCCGCCTCGCGCCCCAGGCCGTCATTGGCTTCGAGCGCGACGGTCAGCCCATGTCCGTCACCCTCAGGAACCCCGGATCGTGAACCGTTTCCTCACCGCCTGCCTGCTCATGCTGAGCCTGGCCTGGGCTCCGGCGGCGACCGCCCAGGAGCAGACCCTCAACTATCAGAACGCCGACATCCGCGCCGTCGTGCAGGATATCTCGCGGGTCACGGGCCGGACCTTCATCGTCGATCCGTCGGTGCAGGGGACGGTCACCGTCGTGTCGACCCAGCCGCTCGGCCGAAACCAGCTGATCGAGGTCTTCATCTCGACCCTGCGCGCCAACGGGCTCGTCGTCGTCCAGACCGCATCAGGCGCCTATCGCATCTCGCCCGCAGAGGGCGCGGCCAGCCTGCCCGGCGCATCGGGCGTCACGACCGAAGTTTTCCGTCTACGGACCGTTGACGCGGCGGCGGCGGCCGAGACCCTTCGCCCGCTGGTCTCGCCGGTGGGCCAGATCCTGGCCGATCCGCGCAATAACACCCTTACCGTCGCCGACTATTCCGACAATCTGCGCCGTATCCGCGGCATTCTCGACCAGATCGACCAGGATCGCTCGACCGTCCAGACCATCGCACTGGCCAACACTTCGGCGTCCGAAATCGCCCAGGTCGTGCGCGAGGTTCTCGGCCTGGCCTCGGCGGAGCAGGGCGGCTCGGCCATCCTGTCGGTCACGCCGGTCGGCTCGTCCAACACCATCGTCCTGCGGGGCGACCCCGGTATGATCGACCGCGCGGAAAGCCTGATCGCAGAGCTGGACGCCCGCGCGGCGGCCGCCGGCGACATTCGCGTCATCCACCTCCAGCACGCCAGCGCCGAGCAACTCCTGCCTGTCCTGCAGCAACTCGTCGGCCAGCAGCCGGCCGCGACCCCCGCCTCGACCGGCGGCGAAGGAGCGGCTTCAGCGCCTGCCGCCGCAGCGGCAGGTCTCGGCGGCGGCAATGTCTCGATAGCCCGCTATCCCGGAGCCAACGCCCTGATCATCGCGGCCTCACCGGAGATCCAGCGCACGCTGGGCGAGGTGATCCGCCAGCTCGATACGCGCCGCCAGCAGGTTCTGGTCGAGGCCATCATCGTGGAGGTGTCCGACAACGCCGCCCAGCAGCTCGGCGTCCAGTTCCTGCTCGGTGGCGGAAACAACGGCGAGATGCCGCTCATCGCCACAAACTACTCCAACTCCGCGCCCAGCCTGATGGCCATCACCGGCGCCCTGATCGCCGAGAACGAACTGCCCGAGGACTCGGCCCTTCTCGAGGACCTGCGCGACGCCGCCATCAGCTCGCTGATCGGCGCGACCGGCGTCACCGCCGGGTTCGGCGGCCAGAACGACGACGGCGCCCTGTTTGGCCTGATCCTCAACGCCATCCGGCGCGACACGGCCTCGAACCTGCTGTCCACGCCGTCGGTCATGACGCTCGACAATGCTCCTGCCACATTCCTGGGCGGCCAGGAGGTTCCGGTCTCGACGGGCGAGGTGCTGGGCCAGGACTTCGACAATCCGTTCCGCACCATCGAGCGCCGGGACGTGGGCGTTCAGCTCGACGTTACGCCCCAGATCAACGCAGGCGGCGGCATTACCCTGTCGCTCCGTGTGGAGGTCTCGTCCGTCGCCGGGCCGATCAGCGAGGACTACCAGGAGCTGATCTTCAACAAGCGTGAGGTCTCCACGACCGTGCTCGCTGACGACGGCGACATCATCGTGCTGGGCGGCCTCCTCGATCAGAACGAGCGCATCTCGAGCCAGGGCATCCCCTACCTCCAGGACATCCCCGGCGTCGGAGCCCTGTTCAGGTCCCGCGGCCGCGACGCCCAGCGCACCAACCTGATGATCTTCCTGCGCCCGACGATCATCCGCACGGCCGACGACGCGGCACGGGCCAGCCAGCGCCCCTATGACACCCTGACCAACCAGCAGCGGATCAACGACCCGGAGAACCAGTCGAGCCTGGACGCCCTGGTGCGCCAGTACCTTCAGGCGACGCCTCCGGGCGAGCGCCCGCCGTCGCCCGGCGTTCCGGTTGATCCGGTCAGCAGTCAGCCGCTCGCCCCGGCGCCCGCCCAATGATCCTGCTGGCCGACCCGCAGCTCAGCTATGCCTTCGCCAAGCGCGCGGGCGTGGTGCTGATGGCGCTCGAGGACGAGGCGCTGGTCGGCCTGCGTGAGGGAGCTGACCCCACCAGCCTGATCGAGGCCCGCCGGGCGCTCGGCCGACCGATCAGGGTCCAGCACCTGACGCGTCAGGCGTTCGATCGCCGGCTGTCGGAAGTCTACGCTTCGGACGCCATCGGCGCCGTCAGCGGCGACGACGACTTCGGCCTGCCGACCGGACTCGACGGCCTGATCGGCGACATCCCCGAGACGGCCGACCTGCTGGACGCCCAGGACGATGCGCCGATCATCCGCCTGATCAACGGCCTGATCGCGGAAGCGGCGCGCACCGGGGCCTCGGACATCCACATCGAACCGTTCGAGACAGCCCTGCGCGTGCGGATGCGCGTCGACGGCGTCCTGTCCGAGGCCGCCAGCCTGCCGGCCCGCATCGCGCCGCTGCTGGTCTCTCGCGTGAAGGTCATGGCCCGGCTCGACATCGCCGAGAAGCGCCTGCCGCAGGATGGCCGCATCGCCATCGCTCTGGGTGGCAAGACGCTCGATGTCCGCGTCTCGACCCTGCCGTCGCGGGCGGGCGAGCGCGTCGTGATGCGTCTGCTCGACAAGGAGCAGGCCGACCTCGCGCTGGAAGACCTCGGCATGGGGCCGGAGACCCTGAAGGCCTTCCGCGCGGCTCTGTCCGAGCCCAACGGCGTCATCCTCGTCACCGGCCCGACCGGTTCGGGCAAGACCACCAGCCTCTATGCCGGTGTGGCCGTTCTGAACGACCGTACGCGCAACATCCTGACCATCGAGGACCCGGTCGAATACGCTGTCGAGGGCGTGGGCCAGACCCAGGTCAACACCAAGGTCGGGATGACCTTCGCCGCGGGCCTTCGCGCCATCCTGCGTCAGGACCCGGATGTCGTCATGGTTGGCGAAATCCGCGACGTCGAGACCGCCCAGATCGCCGTCCAGGCCTCGCTGACAGGCCACCTCGTGCTCTCGACTGTCCACACAAACGATGCCGCCGGGGCCATCACCCGCCTGCGCGACATGGGGGTGGAGCCCTTCCTGCTGGCCTCGACCCTGCGCCTCATCATGGCCCAGCGCCTCGTCCGCCGCCTGTGCGAGGATTGCGCCGAGGATCGGCCTTGCGACGCCCCGACCGCCAGGTTGGTCGGCGTGAAGACGGGCGCGAAGCTGCGCCGCCCGGTCGGCTGCCCGACCTGCAAACAGACCGGCTTCAATGGCCGGATCGGCGTCTATGAGGCCATCCGCGTCGACGACGCTGTACGCCGCCTCATCGTGCAGGAGGCCGACGAGGAGGCGATTGTGAAGGCCGCCCTCAAGCCGGCCGGCGGCCTTTCCGAGGCGGCCCGCGGCGCCGTGCTCGACGGCCTGACCACGGTGGAAGAAGCCATCCGCGTCACGCGCCAGCAGGCGGAGGCGGTCGATGGCGGCGTTTGACTATGTGGCGCTCGATCTGAAGGGCGTGCAGCGGTCAGGCGTCCTGACCGCCGCCGACGAGGCCGATGCCCGCCGCCTGCTGGAACGCCGCCGCATGGC
>CAMLNT010000018.1 GCA_946481425.1 uncultured Brevundimonas sp. | reverse complement strand
GAATAGGCGCGCTGGGTCGTGATCAGGCCCGTGAACTCGGCCGACAGGTCGACCGTGGAGGCTTCCAGCTGGTTCGGCGCGATCATGCCAGCCCCGCCGCTGCCCGGCGCCTTCAGGTTGAAGGTGCCCGAGCCCTGCGAGACGCGGAAGGCGTTGCCGTTGACCGAGATCAGGTTGTCCGGGCTCGGGAAGGTGGCCAGCGCCACCTGCGCGATCCGGCGGGTCACCCCGTTATCGAAGATGGCGGTGACAAAGCCTTCCTCGTCGATCTCGATGTTGGTCAGGTTGCCGAAGGCGGTGCCGTTGGTGATCACGGCCTGGACCACGGACTGGCTGTCGTACTGGGTCAGACCGCCCGCCGCCGCGTTCAGGTCGAAGGAAACGACCTGCTCGTCGACGCCGAGGCCCGTGGCCCAGTTCACCTGGCCGGCGCCCGGCGCCGCGGCGTCGGAGGCGCCGAACGTCAGGGTCGCGTTCAGCGGATCGGGGAACAGGGCCGCCGCGCCCATCGCGGTCATGGCGTCGACATCCAGACGTCCGTCCTGGGTGAAGGCTATGATACCGGTGCGGATCTGGCCGTTTGCCAGGCCTGCGCCCTCGACCACATCCGAAGCCGGGATGGCGCGGATTTCCGCGAACCACTGGTTCGGCACGTCGGTCTTCAGGAACGAGATGGCGACGGTGCGCTTGCCGCCCTTGGAGTCCGAGATCGGCACCTGCATCTCGAAGTCGGGACGCACACCCGCACCGCTCTCCGGATCGTACATGGCCATGGAGTTGGTCAGCGGGTCGTAGGTGGCGAGTTCGTCCGACAGGCCCTGGCTCGACAGAAGGTTGGCGTTCAGCGAGACCCGGGTCGTGGGCTCGGCGGCGCCCCCGACGGCCCCGACGTTGATCGAGTCCAGACGGCTGAGGTCCGACGGATCAACCGCGATGACGCCTTCGGCATCGGCGATCCAGCCCTGAAGGAACAGGCCGGCGGAGTTGCGCAGATAGCCCAGGGTGTCGACCGAGAACGACCCCGCGCGGGTGAACAGGCGGGCGTCGGCGGCCGTCAGGTCCTCGGCCTGTTCGGTCACCACGAAGAAGCCCTGGCCCGAGATGCCCAGGTCGGTCGAGGAGTTGGTGCGCTGGAGCAGGCCTTCCTGAGTCACATAGTGACGGGCGTGGGCCAGGACGCCGCCGGCCGAATAGCCACCGGCAGAACCGCCGGTCACCATCGTCTGGAAGTCGATCTGGCTGCGCTTGTAGCCGACCGTATTCACGTTCGCGATGTTGTCCGAAATCGCGGCGAGCGCGGCGGAGTTGGCCTTCAGGCCGGAAACCCCTGCCAGCATGGCGCTGTTGATGCTCATCGGATTATTCCCCTCGTATTCAAAGCAGTCGAAGCGGATTGATCGCGCCGGCGATGGCTGCGAGTTCGTCCACCGGGTTCAGAAGATCCTTGGCCACGTCGACGACGGTCCCCAGCACGCTCTGCTGGTCGTCTTCGGCGTCTGCCTGGGCGGATTGGGTGACGGCGTTGACGCTGATCACCTGGCTCAGCGGCACGATCGAGCCGCCCACCGTGACATAGGGCTCGCCGTCATAGAGCTCGACGGCCGTGACGATGCCGCGGATCAGCACCTGGCTGTCGACGGTCTGGCCCGAGGCGGTCGTGGCCGCGACGCGCAGGGTGTAGACGCCGCCGTCGGGCAGCTGGGCGCCGGCGCTGTTGCGGCCGTCCCATTCAAAGTCGTGGACGCCGGCGTCGAGATCGGGCGCCTCGCCCGACCAGACCACCGCACCGGTCGAGTCCAGAACCTCGAGACGGGCGTCGGCGGCGTTGGTCGCCAGCTCGTAGCTCCAGTTCGCCGCGCCGTCCTGCAGGCGCGTCGCTGAACCGGCGGCAGTGACTTCCTTGCCGATGTAGCTGACCGCGCCGTCCAGGCCGCCCGCGCCCTGGTTCAGCAGGGCCTGCAGCAGGTCGTTGGTCAGCAGCTGCTGCTCCACGCCGGCCATCTGCGTCAGCTGGGCGGTGAAGTCGTTGGAATCCAGCGGCGAGAGGGGGTCCTGGTTCTTCAGCTGCGTCGTCAGCAATTGCAGGAAGGTCTCGAAGTTCGAGACCAGGTTCGCTCGCCCGGTCAGGGTTGCGCTGTTCGTGGCGCCGACGGCGTCGACCATCCTAGACCCTCACATCCAGGCCCAGTCGCGTCATGACGCGCAGGGCGGGTTGGGCGGCCAGATCGGCCAGTTCCGAAGCCTCGGCGGACCGGGCGAAGGCGCTCAGCATCCCCTCGGCCATGGCTTCGCGACGCTCGCGCGAGCCTTCGCGGTCCGCGAACGAGAAGGCGTCTTCCGACAGCTGGAAGCCGGCCTGCTCCAGATCACGGCGCAGTTCGTCGACCCGGCCGCGCAACTCGGCGGCCGCGGCCGGATTGTCGAAGGCCAGACGCGCGGCCAGGCGGCCCTCGGCGTCGATGTCCAGCCGGACCTCGACCTTGCCGAGTTCGACCGGGTTCAGCTCCATGTCGAAGCGGGTCGCCCGGCCTTCGAGGCGGCGAATGATCTGGGCGGAAACCTGGGCGATCGCGTCGGCGGCGCCCCGGTGCATCGGCACGGCGTCGGCGCGGGCCGCTGCGGGCGCCGCGGTCTCGCCGGTTGTGGCCGGCGTCGCGACTTCGGCCTCGACCAGCGCTGCCGTCAGATCCGGCGAAGCCTCGATCGGCGTGTCGGCGCCGTCGGTCTGGGCGATGGCAGGCGCAGGCTCGATCGGGGTCGATGCGACCGCGGTCGTCGAGGCGGTCGGGGTCTCGGCCGCGATCGTTGCCGGATTCACCGCCGGGGCGGCTTCAGGTTCGACGCCCTCGACCAGGGCGGTCAGGTCGACGACGGGGTCGGCGGCGGGGGCCTCGGGGGCGGAAACTTCGGGGGCGCGGCCCACGGCCTGGCGGACGGCGGCCACGGCGGCCTCCGCGCGAACCGGCTCGGTCGCCTGCGACAGGGCGCCCAGAACCTCAGCCGCCAGGGCGGGGGCCGCGGCGTCGCCCGGAAGAACCTGCGCGCCATCCTTGGCGACCGGCTCACCCGGATTGATCTGGGGTCCGCCATCCTTGGTCTCGGCCACGCCGGGATTGATCAGGGGCCCGTCGGTCTTGGCGCCCGGGAGGCCCGGATTGATCTGCGGCTCGCCGTCCTTGGCGACCGGCAGGCCAGGGTTGATCTGCGGCTCCGGCTTGGCGCCGCCGCCGGGCAGGCCCGGATTGATTTCCGGCTGGTCCGGCTTGGTCTGCACCCCGGTCAGCAGACCCGGATTGATCAGCGGCTCTCCACCCACCAGCGGACCATTGTCGTCCATCCGGGCGGTCTCGGCCTGGGCCTGTTCGGCCAGGCGTCGGCCCAGACCCATCAGGCCGCGCGACCGCGGCTCGCCCAGGCTTTCCATAAAGCCCGCGAAACCGGCCGCATCCGGACGCTCGCCGGTCGCGGCGGGCGTCGGCTGCACGCCGGCGAGGCTCAGAAGGTCGGAGACGATCGACATGAATGCGCTTCAGCAGCCCGCGGACGGACCTGGATGAGGAGCGCATTCGGCGCAGGGTTATTCGGTCCTCGCCAAGCAACGGGCGGGCCACAGATCCCGTCGATCTAATCCTTTGTATTTGCTGATGTTAACCGCTCGTTAGGCGGTCAATTCTGTCCGGCCCCGGCGGTTTTTGCCGCCCCCGCCATGCCGGCCTTGGCCTCATCGGCCGCAGAGAACAGCATCCAGGTCAGCCGCTCGAGCGCGGCGACGTCCACCGCATCAAACGTCCCGTAGTCCGCGGAATCGATGTCCAGCACCGCGATCAGTTCGACCTCGGGATTGAACACGGGCACCACGATCTCGGACTTGGAGCGGCTGTCGCAGGCGATATGGCCAGGGAAGGCATGGACGTCTTCGACTACCTGCGTCGCCCGGTCCCGCGCCGCGGTCCCGCAGACTCCACGGCCAAACGGGATGCGCAGGCATCCCAGCTTGCCCTGATAGGGCCCCACCACCAGCTCGTCCGGCTTCTTCGGGTCCACGACGTAGAACCCCGTCCAGATGAAGCTCGGGAAGGCGTCGGCCAGCATGGAGGCGACCGTCGCCATCCGGGCCGTCACATTGGTCTCGCCCGCCAGGACCGCATAGATCTCGTCGCAGGCCTCGGCATAGCGCGCGGCCTTGTCGGTGGGGCGGTCGTCGCGCGCGACGTGGGCCATGGGGGCGGTCTCCTGCTTGGTCAGCGTCATATAGGCCTCGCTGTTCATCAGAACAGGGGCGAAGGCGGCGGGACTGCCGGTCACGCGCACCGGGCCCAGCTGATCCTCCAGCCGCGCCTTCAGCCGGCGATGGTCGAAGCCCAGATGGAAGGAGTGATAGCGCCGCCCCGCCCCGATAAGCTCGTCGGGGCGATCGGTGGGCGGCCGCCCCGTCGTCGCCCGCCAGATGCGGCCCAGGTCGGCGTCATAGGCGTCGGCGCGGCGCGCCCGGCGGAACAGCCCCTTGAAGAAGGCGGGCGGCCCCACCTCCACCGGCACCCCCGCGACCAGCAGGCCGCCGGGCTTCAGGATGCGGTCGATCTCCCACAAGGCCCGGTCCGTTTCGGCGTCCGGCAGGTGTTCGAACACCTCGGTGCAGAAGACGACGTCGGCGCCGGCGGCAATGTCCTTTTCCCGCTCGACGACCGAGACCCTGGGCAGGCCCGCCAGCATCGCCCGCGCGGCCGCCGCCATCTCGGCATAGGGCTCGAAAACCACCACGTGGGCCCCGGGCCAGCGCTCGGCCGCCAGCGCCGCCAGCCGCCCATCCCCGCCCCCGAAGTCCACGACCAGGTTCACGGCCGTCTCGTCGGGAACCTGACGCAGCGCGTCGTGAATCCGCCGGCGCTGCAGCCAGCGCTTGAGCGGATTGGGGTCGTCCCAGGTCAGCTCTGCATAGTTGGAGGACAGGCGGCGGCTCCCGGCTAGGGTCCGAGCCTTAGCACGGCGAACCGCCGACGCCAGTCGTCAGGCCTTTTCGGCCGCGTAGTGGCCGCCCCGGGCGCTCAGTTCCTCGACCTTGTCGGCGATGTCCGGCGTCAGGGCCTCGCCGAAATCCTCCGGAGAGAAGATGCGGCGGATCTCCACCGCATGGTGCTCTCCGTCGGTGTTCGGAATCTGCCGGGCCCAGTCGATGGCCTCCTGCAGGCTCTTCACCTGCCAGATCCAGAAGCCGGCGATCAGCTCCTTGGTCTCCGCGAACGGGCCGTCGACCACCACAGGCGCCTTGTTCCCGTCGAACACGACCCGGGCGCCCTGCGACGAGGCCGCCAGCCCCTCGCCCGCCAGCATGACGCCCGCGTTCACCAGCTCCTCGTTGTAGGCCATCATCTCCTCGAGCGCCTTCTGCGAGGGCATGATCCCCTGCTCGGACGCCTCGGAGGCCTTCATGATCACCATCACGCGCATCGGACTTCTCCCTTGGTCAGGCGCGGGCCGCGCCCGCTGATGAGGGAACGACGCAGCCCCGCCGACGGTCCCGACAACGGTCCGGCTATTTTTTCAGGCCGATAGCCCTCAGCCGTTCATCCAGAAGTTCCCCGGCCGTGATCGCGGGCGGAACCGGCGCGTGGCTGCGGCAGGACGGCAGGACGTCCAGCGAGGTCCCCAGCGTCGGGTGCATGAAGAAGGGCATTGAATAGCGGCTGACGTTCGGACCTTCCGGATTCACCACCCGGTGGGTAGTCGCCGGGATCACGCCATTGGTCAGCCGGGCCAGCATGTCGCCGGAATCGACGATCAGGGTCGACGGATCGGCCTTGATCGGCAGCCAGGTCCCGTCACGGTCCAGCAGCTGAAGGCCCGCGCCCTTCGCCGCCGGCATCAGGGTGAGGAAGTTGATGTCCTCGTGCGCCGCCGAGCGCACCGCGCCGTCGGGCGTATCGGCCGAGACCGGCGGATAGTGGAGGATCCGCAGCAGCGACGTGCCCCAGCGAACCTTATCGTCGAACCAGTGGGTCGTCAGGCCGAGTTCCGGCGCCAGCGCCTGGAGCACGACCATCCCCGTGTCGTTCAGCTGGTCGAACAGCTCGCTGATGGTCTGCTTGAACGCCGGGACCTCCTCGGGCCACACGTTCGGATCGAACGGTTCGTCGATCACCTCGCCGGGCGGCGGCGCATGGCCGACCTGCCAGAATTCCTTGAGGTCCGGCTTGCCGGAATCCTTCGCATGCTCGACACCGAACGGGGTGTAGCCTCGCATGCCCGCCGCGTAGCGACGCTTGGCCTCCTCCGGCAGGGCGAACAGCTCCTCGGTCGCGGCATAGGCGGCGTCCAGCAGGCTCTCCGGCACTCCGTGATCGCGCAGGACCACGAAACCATAGTCCTGCAGGCCGCGCATCAGTTCGGCGGAGAAGGCGGCGCGGGCGGCGGCGGAGCCTTCGGTGAAATCGCGAAGGCTGAGTTCGGGAACGGCGCGTGTCATGCCATGGCTCCTAGCACGGCCTCGACCTCGGCGCGCGTGGGCGCGGAAGGCTGGGCCCCCGGCCGGGTCGTAGCCAAGGCCCCCGCGGCACAGGCGAAACGCAACGCCTCATGCGGCGTCTGTCCCTCGATCAGCGCGACGGTGAGGGCGGCCACGAAGACGTCGCCGGCGCCCGTCGTATCCACCACCGCGACCTTCGGGGGCGTGGCCGCCGCGACCCGTTGGCCGCCACGCCAGAGCTCGGCGCCGCGCGCGCCGAGCGTCAGGGCCACATAGCCCGCCTTTCGGTGCAAACTGTCGCCATAGAAGGCCGCCTCGGCCTCGTTGACGATCACCAGATTGGCCCGGCCCAGCAGGGCGTCCGGCACAGACATGGCCGGCGCCAGATTGACCGCGACGAAGCTCCGGAAATCGCAGGCCGCCCGCGTCACCGCCTCCACCGGAACTTCAAGCTGCAGGATCAGGGCGTCGGCCTCGATCGTGCCGGGCGCGGCGACGCCGGCATTGGCCCCGGAACAGACGCTGATCTGGTTCTCGCCTTCCGGCGACACGGCGATCAGCGCCACCCCGGTCGGCGCCGCCTCGTCCACGAGCACGCCGTCCAGGTCCGCCCCGTCCTCGACCAGCCGCTCAAGCGCCTCGTCGGCGAAGGCGTCGCGGCCGACCTTGCCGTGCAGGGCTACTTCGGCGCCCAGCCGCAGGGCGGCATAGGCCTGATTGGCGCCCTTGCCGCCCGGGTGACGGCTCAACACCGCGCCCGACACGGTCTCGCCTGCCCGCGGCAGAGGCGCGCCCGACGCCACGATATCCAGATTGATAGACCCCAGGACCGCGATCTTCATGCCTGGCTCCTCAACGCATCGACAATCAGGGCGAAGACCCCGTCGCGGTCGGCCTTCACGCCCCAGAAGTGACGCGGCGTCGCGCCGTCCGGCAGGCGAAACTCGACCTGGGTGTGCCCCCGCGTCAGGTCGGACAGGGTCTCGACCTGGATGGTGCATGGCCGGGTTTCGAACAGCTCGGGCTTCAGGATGTACGCGATCACGCACGGGTCGTGCATCGGTCCCTCCTGCCCTTCGCGCCACTTGCGGGCGGTATACTGCCCATAGTCCAGCATGGCGGCCGTCGCCTCCGCCGCCGGCGTGCCGATGGCGCGGATCGTCTCAATGACGGCGTCGGGCGTGCGCACCTGATGGGTCACGTCCAGCCCCAGCAGCACCACCTCGACCTCGGCGGCCAGCACGGCGGCGGCGGCCTCAGGGTCGGCCCAGACGTTGTACTCGGCGCTGGCGGTGATGTTGCCGCCCTCCGAGCGCGATCCGCCCATGGCGACGATGCGCTTTAGCCGTCCGGCCAGCGACGGCTCACGCTGGAAGGCCAGGGCCACGTTGGTCATCGGCCCCGTCACCGCCAGGGTCAGCGATCCCGCCTCGGCCGCCATCACCTGCCGCACGATGGCGTCGGCCGAAGACAGAGGATCCAGCGGCTCGCGCGGCTGGATCGGGGCAAGCGTGCCCAGTCCCTCGGGGCCGTGGAAATGATCGGCGATGTCGAGCGTGCGGACCAGCGGCTGGCTTGCGCCGGCATGGACCGGCGGCTGGTCGCCCAGGCCGGCGATCTGGCGCAGCTGGCGCGCATTGCGGGCGGTCCGGTCTGCGGGAACATTGCCGCCGACGGTCGTGACGGCGCGGATGTCGAGTTCGGGCGAGGCGAAGGCGAGGAACAGGGCCACGGCGTCGTCCACGCCGGGATCGCAGTCGATGATGACGGGGATGGATTTCATGCGGCGGTTATCGGACCGCCGCGGCGCCGCGGCAAGCGCCGGACTTGGCGAGGCCGGGGCCGGACCGCTAGCGTGCCGCAATGAGCACCGCTGACAACAAGGCCGTCGTGGCCACGGCCTTCGAGGCCTTCGCCCAGGGCGACGCCCGGCCCTTCCTGCGTCTGATGACCGCCGAGGTCGAATGGGAGGTCGTGGGCTCGGCTGACTGGGGCCGGGTCTACCGCGGCAAGAGGGCGGTGATCGAGCAGTTGCTTGCCCCGTTGGCGTCCCAGATCGAGGGCGGCTCGGTCGCCATCACAGCGACCTCGATTTTGGGCGACGCGGACCGCGTGATCGTCGAGGGCCAGGGCCGCTCGACCACGGTCCGGGGTGAGCCCTACGACAACCGCTACTGCTTCGTCCTCACGATGGCCGAGGGGCGGATCGTCCGCCTGACCGAATACATGGACTCCGCCCTCGTCGAACGGCGCCTGACGGCTCCAGGCATCGCGGGCTAGCGCCGGGCCTCGACCCGGGCCAGAGCGTCCGCCTCGATGTCGGCGTAGAACAGGTTGTAGGGCGGCGACTTCCGGCGGTCGGCCCAGGAGCCTGAGGGCCTGAGCGACTCCGAGCGCGGCAGCGAGTGCCTCAGGATCCCGTCCACGCACTGGGTCTCGACCTGACGCGAGATCAGCGGCGGCCGCGCGCCCCATTCCAGACCCGACGCATTGGCGGCCCCCAGGCTCAGCCTCGCCGGCGCCACGGCCGTCGTGGCCGCCCCCAGCACCGGGTTCACGCACAGCGGATGGCGGCCTTCCAGGCCGGTCAGCGCCCCCCGCTCGTTCCAGACCTGCGCCCGCTCGACCCGGCGGCGGGCGACCTCGTCGGCGTCCGCGCGCACCTGCGCCCAGGCCACAAGACATCCGGTCTGCTCACGCGACAGACAGGCCGGCAGGTCACTCGTCGGCCCGTGCGATTCCGCCGGAACCACCGCGTCCATCACATAGACGGCGGCCAGCCGGTCGCGGAACGCGGGATCTTCCTCGATCAGCTCTTCCGCCAGTCTGGCGACGAGTTCGGCCCCCTGCCCGACTCCCGCCAGGATCAGCGGTCGGTCCCGATCCCAGGTCGCCCTGTAGTGATCGAAAGCGGCCCGCACGTCGCGATAGGCGAAGGCCCGCGCGTCGCGCGCGTCGTCCCTCAGGGTCAGCTGGGTATAGAGGCTCGATTGGCGGTAGCGCGGCGCGTAGATCCGCCCGACCCGGGCGAAAGGCCCGGCGTAGTT
Organism: uncultured Brevundimonas sp.; assembly: GCA_946481425.1. The sequence continues at coordinate 10,961 of CAMLNT010000018.1, read as the reverse complement.
CGGCAACATGACCCGCGCCAGCAGGTCCGCCGAGCGCGGCTCGTCGATCGGCCCCAACCAATGCGAGCCGCCGTCATAGGTCGTCGGATGGACGAAGAAGATGTCGGCCGGTCCCGCCGGATCGGTCTCCACGCCCTGCAGCGCCCAGGCCGAAGAGTCGTCATAGTTGGGCGCCGCCGGCGGATCATAGGTCTGGAACGGCACCTTGGGATCGAGCCCCGTGCGCAGGATGTCCTCGCGCCAGACAAAGGCCGCCGCCACGACGAACACCACCAGCCCCGTCAGCGCCCAGGCCAGGCCCCGGCTGAACGCGAAGCGCTTGGAGCGTTCCTTGTCCGCCGCGCGAAGGGCCTGATAGGTCTCCTTGGGCCAGCGCTTGTGGACCCAGAACCATTCCTCGGGCCGCTCACGCACACGGTCCTCGACCCAGGCGTTGACCCGCCGCACGGCCGTCTCGATGTCCCTGGCCCGGTCGCCGGTCTGCTCCAGGTGGATCGGCTCGTGGACCACGATCCGGTAGCGCGCACCCTTCGTCCGCTGGACCGACATGGTCTGCAGCGGCGCATCGTATTTCAGCGCCAATCGGCTCGGGCCGGGCGCCGTGTGCGCCGGATGGCCGAAGAAGGGCAGGGCCAGCCCGGCGTTGAACTTCTGATCGTTCATCAGGGCGACCGATTCGCCCCTGGACAGCGCCGCCATCAGGTCGCGCGTCGCCTCGCCCTTGGGCGCGAACAACTGGACCCCATAGGCCGCCCGTCCGTCCTTGACCCGCTTGTCGATCAGCGGATTGTTCATCGCCCGATAGGTCATCAGGCAGGTCACGCCCGACTCCACGATCGTCGCCGGCATCACCTCCCAGTTGGCGAAGTGGCCCGAGATGAAGACCACCGGCTCACCCGTGTCCCGGATTTCCGCCAGCCGCTCGGCGTTGACCACCTCGACCCGCCCAGTCGCCGGCCGGATGCGGTCCATCAGCGGAAACTCGGCGAAGGCCCGTCCGACATTGTCCCACTGGGCGTTCAGCAACCGGTAGTGCTCCCGGTCGCTCAGCTTGGGGAAGGCCAGCCGGATGTTGTCCGACGCCGTCCGGTGCGCTGACGTCAGCGGACCAACGGTGCGGAACAGCCAGCCGCCAAACGCCGAGGCCCAGTCGACCGGCAGGGCCCGCAGGAAGCCGGCCACCAGATCATAGGCGCCCGCCTCGATCCGCCAGCCGATCTTCTCCAACAGGGTCGGGTTCTGCAGCGACACCCTAGTCGCCCCCGATCCGCCGCCGGATGCGGGTCACCCGCTTGTCGATCGATCGCTTCAGCTTGGGCCAGAACCCCTTGGCGCGTTCCTTCCGGAAGGGGTCCAGCACATGCGCCTCGCCGCCGATGTGGACCGCCGATCCGGGGTTCAGGAAGGCCATGGTGAAGCCGTCCTTCTTGAGCCGGTAGGACAGGATTTCCTCCGACCCGTGCCCCGCATACGGGCCGTACCGCCTGAAGCTTTCCAGCCGCACCAGGCTCGGATTGAAGCTGTAGCCGAACCACTCCGGATGGGCGTCCGCCGGCATCCTCAGCACATCGCCGCGACCGTCCAGCGGCTGCAGCCGCTCGCGGTATTTCGGCGCCAACTCGGCCACCTGCCGCACGCAGGCCACGGCGATGTCCGGATGCTTCTCCAGCACCTCGCGGCACGTCCCCAGGAACGGCCCGGTCAGAAACTTCCAGTCGTCCTCACAGTGGAAGACATAGGTCGTCTCGACCGCCGAATAGGCCCGGTCGATCGCCCGCATCTGGCCGATGTTGGGTTGGTTGAAGATCAGCTCGTAGTCCGGAAACCGCGCCCGGATCTTGCCGGCCATCGCCTCGTCGGCGGAATCCTCGATGATGATCTTGCGCGCAAACCCGTTCGGCTCGGCGGCCTCCAGGCTCGCCAGCGTCTCTTCCAGCAGGTCGAAGCGCCCACACGAGGTCAGGACCAGGGTCACGTCGCTCATGCCGCCTGCCCCTCGCGCTGGGCTTTCAGGATTCGCAGCAGCCGCTTCACCCGCATCTCGGCGGCGATGTGGCTGGACTGGAAGCCGAACGATCCACCGGTGAAGTTCCGGCGCAGGATGTAATAGCGGAAGAAGACCAGCGGATATTCGAACGGAAGCCTCAGCATCACCGCCAGCGGCGACTTCCTCAGCTCCTTGGCCTGCAGCTGGGTGTACCGGTCCAGCTTCTGGCGCACGTGCTCGATCGACCTGTTCGAATAGTGCAGCGCGATGTGCTCGAGCTGGCCGATCGGGTGGTGCATCGTGTCCACCGTGTCGTGGACCAGGCTGTCCCTGAACCGCACCTTTCGCCGGTCATACAGCCGCACATAGTTGTGGCTCTCGGCCCAGAGACGCGGTCGGGTCGCCCCCGGAAACACCGTCGGCATCTTCACACGATAGGCCGGCAGGGGCGGCTGCCCGACCGACAGCAAGGTCGCGATCTCATGCGCCAGCGCTTCGGTGACCACCTCGTCGCAGTCCAGGTTCAGGATCCAGTCGTACGCCGCGCACTCCTCGGCGAACCGCTTCTGCGGCCCATAGCCGTCCCAGGCCCGGAACCAGACCCGCGCGCCGAGTGACCGGGCTATCTCGACCGTCTGGTCGGTCGACCCACTGTCCACCACCACGATGTCGTCGGCGATCGCGCGCACGGCCTCGATGCAGCGGGCGATCCGGTCCGCCTCGTTGAACGCGATGAGGCAGCAGCTGAGCCTGACGCGCGCCACGGCCGATCAGGCCGCCTGACGTCGCTTGGACAGGGCGTCGTATTCCAGCAGTTCGGCGCACAGGGCCTCGAACTGGCTGAGCGGCACCATGTTGGGCCCGTCCGACGGCGCGTGGTCCGGGTCCGGATGGGTCTCCATGAAGACGCAGTCGACGCCGACCGCCACCGCCGCCCGCGCCAGAACCGGCACGAACTCGCGCTGGCCGCCCGAGGAGGTGCCCTGCCCGCCCGGCTGCTGGACGCTGTGCGTCGCGTCATAGACGATCGGGCAGCCGATCTCCTTCATGATCGGCAGCGACCGCATGTCGGAAACCAGCGTGTTGTAGCCGAAGCTGGCGCCCCGCTCGCAGGCCATGACGTTCGGATTGCCCGCGCCCGTGACCTTGGCGATCACGTTCTTCATGTCCCACGGGGCCAGGAACTGGCCCTTCTTGATGTTGATCGCCCGGCCGGTCCTGGCCGCCGCGATCAGCAGGTCCGTCTGGCGACACAGGAAGGCCGGAATCTGGATCACGTCCACCGCCTCGCCGACCGGCGCGCAGTGGTCGATCTCGTGCACGTCCGTCAGGGTCGGCATGCCGGTCGTCTCGCGGATCTCGGCGAAGATCGGCAGGCTGTCCTTCAACCCGATGCCGCGCTGGGCGTTGGCCGAGGTCCGGTTCGCCTTGTCGTAGCTGGTCTTGTAGATCATCCCGACGCCCAGTCGGTCGGCGATCTCCTTCAGGGCCGCGGCCGTTTCCAGCGCGTGCTGGCGGCTCTCCATCTGGCAGGGGCCGGCGATGAAGCTCAGCTTTTCGCCGCCGCCGATGGTCACCGGGCGGGCGGTCTTGATCTCGATCTTGGCGTTGGGCGCGGTCACGGCGAGCCGTCCTTCGTATTAGCGCGTTTCACTGCGCGGAAAGTGGCGCTAGGGCAAGGCGTTCGCAAGGCAAAGGGCGGGGATAGCATGACGAGTCCGGTGATCCTGTGGTTCCGGCGCGATTTCCGGCTCGGCGACAACCCGGCGCTTCAGGCCGCGCTGGACGCCGATCGCCCGGTCCTGCCTGTCTATGTCCACGACCCCGAGCTTTACGGCCGCCCCAACGGCGCCGCCTCGGAATGGTGGCTCGACAAGTCCCTGCGGGCCCTCGAGGCGGACCTCAAGGATCGCGGCGCCAACCTCGTCATCCGAACCGGCGATTCGACCAGGGTCATCGAGTCCCTCGCCAAAGAGACCGGCGCCGAATGCGTCTTCATGAACCGCCTGTTCGAGCCTCAGGCCTGGAACCGCGACAAGGCCCTGGCCGACAGTCTGAAATCCGGAGGCGTCGAGGCCCGCGGCTTCAACGCCACCGCCCTGGCCCCGCCCGGGTCGGTCCTCACAAAACAGGGCCAGCCCTTCAAGGTCTTCACCCCCTTCTTCAAGGCGCTGATGGACCAGGCGCCCGAGCGCCGCGGCCGCGCCGTTCCGAAATCCATTCCGGGCGCGAAGGGTGTCGACGGCGTCACCATCGCCTCGCTGAAGCTCCACCCCACCCGCCCCGACTGGTCCGGCGGCTTCGACTGGGAGCCCGGCGAGGCCGGCGCGCTCAAGGCGCTCGACCGCTTCGTCGATGAGGCCCTGACCGACTATGCGGTCGGCCGAGACCGCCCGGACAAGGAAGGCACCAGCCGGCTGTCGCCCTACCTCCACTGGGGCGAGATCGACCCCTGGCGCGTCGTCCGCACGGTCCGCAGCGCGGCCGACCATGGCGACGTCTCCCACGGCGTGGCCGAGAAGTTCGTAGCCGAACTGGCGTGGCGCGAGTTCTCAATCCAGCTGCTGGAAAGTTTCCCCCGGCTTCACGACCGCAACTTCCGTGACGGCTTCGACCGGATGCAGTGGATCGACGACACGCCCGGTTTCCGCGCCTGGTCTCGCGGCGTCACAGGCTACCCCATCGTCGACGCCGGCATGCGCCAGATGTGGACCACCGGCTGGATGCACAATCGCGTGCGGATGATCGTCGCCTCCTTCCTCATCAAGGACCTGCTGATCGACTGGCGCGAAGGCGAGCAGTGGTTCTGGGACTGCCTCGTCGACGCCGACCACGCCAACAACAGCCAGAACTGGCAGTGGGTCGCCGGCTCCGGCGCCGACGCCTCGCCCTTCTTCCGCATCTTCAATCCTGTCAGCCAGGGCGAGAAGTTCGATCCGAAAGGCGACTACGTCCGCCGCTGGGTCCCCGAGCTCTCGGGCCTCCCCGCCGACTGGATCCACAAGCCTTGGGAGGCGCCCAGCCACGTCCGCCACCGGGCCGGCGTTATCCTCGGCGAGAACTACCCTGAGCCCATCGTGGACCACGCCATGGCCCGCCAGCGGGCGCTGGATGCGCTGAAAAGAACGCGCGCTTAGTCAGTCGCAGGCCAACTGGCCGCCGTCTGGGGCGACGTGGAAATTGCTCAGGGTGATCACCCCGATCGCGTGCGGCCAGTGTTCGATTCCCATCAGGTTCGGCAGGACCTGGCACGCGGTGGTGGCCTGAGGTCCTGGGACTCCGGGTACCTGCATGATGGCCCGGTAGTCGATGCGGCGCCCGTATCCGTTCTCTACGAGCAAGATTGTTTCGTCCGAGCCCGGTACCTGGCTGAAGGAAATCCGCAGGCGATCGACCGGCCCCGCTCCGAGCGGTCTTGGCCCGCGTGCGGGAACGGCTCCATCGAGCGCCGCCTGACCGGCTTCAGCGACCACGGCTGCGCCGTGCTGCAGGAGTTCATCCGTAATGACCTCCGACGCCGGACTGTGAGATTCCACAACCACCTGTCCGTCGGCGGCAAGCGCGAGAACGACCGATTCCCCAACGAACAGCGTCAGTCCGTCCTCGGCGACGAACGGAACGCTTGAGTTGATGTCCGCCCGCAGCATCCGGTCGTCGACCTGAACATCGACGGAACCGACATACCGGCAGTTGCGCGCGTCGACACACAGGTCTGTCTCGTCTTGAAAGCCGACGGCCAACAGTCCGGCCGCGAACAAAAGCGCAATCACGAAAACCTCCACCCAGAGTCGAGGCGCACTTCACCCTGCCCCGCCGCGGCTGGCAAGCTCCTCCCATGACCGAATCGCGCTGCGGCTGGTGTGGGACAGACCCCCTTTACGTCGCCTATCACGACACCGACTGGGGCGTGCCCGAGTACGACGCCCGCGCCCTCTGGGAGAAGCTGGTGCTGGACGGCTTCCAGGCGGGGCTGGCCTGGATCACCATCCTGAGAAAGCGCGAGGCCTTCCGCTTAGCCTTCGACGGCTTTGACCCCCGCAAGGTCGCGCTCTACGGCGAAGAGGACCGCGCCCGCCTGATGGCCGACGCGGGCATCGTCCGCTCCAACGCCAAGATCGACGCCGCCATCCACGGCGCCAGGATCTGGTGCGAGATGACGGATGACGGCGAGGACTTCTCCGCCTGGCTCTGGAGCTTCGTCGGCGGAGCGCCGATCCAGAACCACTGGACCTCCATGGCCGAGGTCCCCACCACCTCGCCCGAGGCCGAGGCCATGGCCAAGGCCCTCAAGGCCCGCGGCTTCAAATTCTGCGGCCCCGTGATCGTCTACGCCTTCATGCAGGCCGTCGGCATGGTCAACGACCACGTCACGCCGTGCTTCCGCCACGCCGAGGTGAAGGCTATGGGCAACTGATGCCAAAGCCCGGCCCCAACCTCTCCCTCGAACGCGCCTGCCTCCAGCCCGTCTGCGGCGTGGACGAGGCCGGCCGGGGCCCCTGGGCCGGGCCCGTCTCCGCGGCGGCTGTCATCCCCCAGCCTGGAACCCGCCTCAAAGGCCTGGACGATTCCAAGAAGCTCTCCTTCGCCGAGCGCGACCGGCTCGAGGCCGAGATCAAGACAAAGGCCGTCGCCTGGGCCGTCGCCTTCGCCTCGGTCGAGGAAATCGCCGAGCTCAACATCCTTCACGCCACGGGCCTGGCCATGTGCCGCGCCATCGAGGCGCTCGACCCCCAGCCGATGTTCGCCCTGGTCGACGGCAACTACCGCTTCAAGCTGCCGTGCGACATCCAGACGGTGGTCGGCGGCGACGGCCGCTCGGCCTCCATTGCCGCGGCCTCCATCCTTGCCAAACAGGCCCGCGACCGCATCATGATCGAGGCGGACGAACAGTTCCCCGGCTACGGCTTCGCCAGCCACAAGGGCTACCACGCCCCCGTCCACGTCGCGGCCCTGCGTCGGCTCGGCCCCTGCCCCATCCACCGCACCAGTTTCGCGCCCATCCGGATGCTGATCGAACAGCCGGATCTGTTCCTGGACGGTGTCGAGGACGCGGCCTGACCATCCGCCCTCTTTAACTCCGTCACCCTCGGGCTTGTCCCGAGGGCCCATCGGTTAGCTCTCAGGGCCTTGGGGATTGAGCCACGGCGATCCGGCTGCGCTCAGAACGGCGCGGAGCCAACCCCGTCGATCCATGGGCCCTCGGGACAAGCCCGAGGGTGACGGAGTTGGTGGCTTCAATCCCCATCGCACCGAGCGCCAAGCCCCTGACTTCGTGGAACTACACATTCAGCAGGTGCCGACTTTTCCCCGCCGCCCGCGCAGGGCGCACACTGTCGGCCGGTCCTTGACATCGTCCGTCCGTCTCGTGACGCTCTTGATGCTCCTGACGCCGTGATTTCACAGCGTCAGGGCGTCAGCCTCGCCTGTCGCTCCTGTCGGTCGTGTCGGTGCGTTTTCGGACCGACACCGACACCGACATCTGTCACCCCTGTCAGCCGTGTCGCTATCCGTTTGGAGCGACACCGACACCGACAGGATCAGTGATCGCCCTCGGCCAACGCCTCGGCCGCCGGCCTGTGGGCCCGCACGCACCAGACCACCGAGACCACCATCAGCACCCCCGCCGCGACCTCGATTCCTGTGGGCCACCGCCCCTCGAACACGAAGCCGTAGATCAGGGCGAACAGGGTCTCGAAGACGATCATCTGGCCCAGCATCGTCAGCGGCATCAGCTGGCTCGCCCGGTTCCAGAGCGCATTGCCGATGATCGAGGCCCCCAGCGCCACCATCGCGCTGACCCCCAGGTAGCGGCCCCAGACCTCGCCATCCCAAGCGGCCCCTGGGATCAAGGCCGCGACCGGAACCAGCAACAGCGCCAAGGCCCCCGTCACCACCCCCGTCAGCACCGACCCGTCCTGCGCCGAGACCCTGGCGTTCCGGTCCAGCCAGCGGCTGTTCCCGATCGCATAGGCCGACCACGAAACCAGCGCCCCGAAGGCGCAGGCCAGCCCCAGCGCGACCTCCCAGACCCCGACCGCATGGCCGCCCGAGGGCCGCTGCAACGCCTCCCAGCCGATCAGGGCCACCGCCCCGACCGCCAGCAGCACCGGCAGGGCCAACTTCCTCGCCGGGACCGCGCCCGGATCCTTCAGCCCCCACAGGATGACCGCCACCGGCACCATCCCCACGATCAGGGCCGAGGCCGCCACGCCCGCCAGATGGACCCCCACCACCAGCAGGCAGAAATAGACGATGTTCCCGGCCAGGCTCAGCCACACCAGACCCCGCCAGGCCGACGCGTCCAGCGCTTCGGTCGCCGCCTTCCAGCGGGGCAGGACGAGCATCAGCGCCAAGAGGCCGTAGGCCAGATACCGCCCCGCGGCCATCGCGGGCGGCGACGCCTCCGGAACCAGCTTGGGCGCCAGGAACACCAGCCCCCACAAGGCCCCCGACCCGACCCCGCAGGCGACCCCGAGGAGCCTGCCCCGGTCCATCAGTAGATCAGATAGGGCCGGCGCTCCTCGGCCCAGGCCGCTTCGTCCGGCCGGGCCACGGCGTCGAGATCGCCGGCCTTCGCCCCCGCATCGTCGACCCATTCCCTGAGGATCGGCGAGCCGTTGATCACATCGATCGGCAGCTTGCCGAAGGCGTATTCGTACGGGAAATCCCGCCACAGATCGTAATCGGGATAGAGGCTCCGAATGGCCTTGAAGCCCGCCGCCTGCACCCGCCACGGCTGGAACGTCTGATGGTCATAGGCCGGCCCCTCGACGTGGATCTGAACCGTCGAACAGAGTTGGCCCACATGCTTGTGGAAGGTCGGCAGGATCCAGCAATCCCTCAGGATGCACCCGCCCAGCCAGTCCGGCGCGATCCGCCGCATCTCGGCGATCACCTTGCGGGCGTCGATATCCGGCGCCCCGAACAGCTCCAGCGGCCGGGTCGAACCCCGCCCCTCCGAAAGCGTGGTTCCCTCCAGCATCACCGTCCCGGCATAGGCCCGCGCCATGAACAGGTTCGGCGCATTGGGGCTCGGATTGATCCAGACCCGCTCGTTCAGCGGCCAGCCGAACCCCGGCCCCGCCTCCGGATCGTAGCCCTCGATCTCGATGACCTTGTAGGCCACGTCGATCTTGAACCGGTCGATGAACCAACGGCCCATCTCGCCCAGGGTCATCCCGTGCCGCATCGGCATCGGCCCGGCCCCCACGAAGCTCTCCCAGCCGGGTCTCAGGATCGTCCCCTCGATCGGCCGCCCCGCCGGATTGGGCCGGTCCAGCACCCAGACCTCCTTGCCGTGCTCGGCGCAGGCCTCCAGCACATAGAGGAGCGTGGTCACGAAGGTGTAGATGCGGCAGCCCAGGTCTTGCAGGTCGACCAGCAGGACATCGAAGGTCCCCATCGACTGCCCCGTGGGTCGCCTCACCTCGCCATACAGGCTGAAGACCGGGATCCCGTGGACCGCATCGGTCTCGTCCTCGGTCTCCATCATATTGTCCTGGAGATCGCCCTTCATCCCGTGCTGCGGCCCGAACGCGGCCGTGAGCCGGATATCCGGGCACGCCATCAGCGCATCCATCGAATGCGTCAGGTCCTCGGTCACCGAGGCTGGATGCCCCAGCAACGCCACGCGTCGCCCCTTCAGCTGAGCCCTCAGCTCAGGCTCGGCGAGCAGGCGATCGATGCCGAACCTCATGGCAGCTCCAGAACGAACGAGTCGGGATGATGAAAGTCCGGCTTATCCGAAGGGTGCGCCAGAGCCCAATAGGAGATCGCGCCATTGACCGTTTCGATCACCGTCGATAGCCCCATCCGCCACGGCCCCTCGCCCAGGCTCAACCGGTCGAGGTCCAGGATGGTGGTCAGCTTCAAGCGCCCCTCATCGTGCTCCGCCACCGTATCGCGCGTCTCGACCCCGGCCAGCGCCTCCATCCCCTCGCGGTACCCGCTGAACCCGTAAACGGCGTACAGGCCCGAGGGCGAGAGGTTGATCTCGACATAGCCCCCGCCCGGCCGCGCGATGAAGGCCTCGAAACAGGTGGTCCGCCAGAGCTCATCCGCCCGCTTGCGGCTCACCCAGCCCGGCACCTTCAGCGCGGCGATATCGCCCGTGACTTCATAGGTGAGCGCAAGGCTGTTTGGCCTCGGCTTCGCCGCGGTCACACGCAGCACGAGGGCCGGCCCCGGGCTGCCCGGGTGTGGCGAGAGGGTCGCTTCCATCCGCCTCTCGTGACCCCCCGCTTGACCCCGGTCAACCAGCGCCGTTACGGATACGCCATGTTCGCCGCCCGCCCCGTCAACGGCCTGTATTACCGCTCGCTGATCTAGCGAGCGGCCCGCGAACCCTTGCGCCGCACCTTCCGGCGCCCGATCCCACCTGACGGACGCCGGCTTCCCTGCTAACGGAGCCGTCCATGACCTCCCCGACCTTCAAGTCCGACTTCCTCCAGACGCTCCAGCAGCGCGGCTACATCCATCAGATCACCCATCCGGAGGAACTGGACGCGGCCCTGACCAGGGGCGTGGTCTCGGCCTACATCGGCTTCGACGCGACCGCGCCCTCGCTCCACGTCGGCTCCCTGATCCAGATCATGATGCTGCGCCGCCTCCAGCAGGCCGGTCACCGGCCCGTCGTCATCATGGGCGGCGGCACCACCAAGGTGGGCGATCCGACCGGCAAGGACGCCTCGCGGCCCCAGCTGACCGACGAGACGATCAAGTCGAACATCGCCTCCATCAAGACGGTCTTCGAACGCTTCCTGACCTTCGGAGACGGACCGACCGACGCCATCCTGATCGACAACGACGACTGGCTCTCGACCTACGGCTACGTCCAGTTCCTGCGCGAATACGGGACCCACTTCACCGTGAACCGGATGCTGGCCTTCGACTCGGTCAAGCTGCGCCTCGAGCGCGAGCAGCCGATGACCTTCCTCGAGTTCAACTACATGCTGATGCAGTCGGTGGACTTCCT
>CAMLNT010000017.1 GCA_946481425.1 uncultured Brevundimonas sp. | reverse complement strand
TGCGACGTGGCCTTCGTCATCGGCGCCAACGACGTCACCAACCCCGCCGCCAAGACCGACCCCACCAGCGCCATCTACGGCATGCCGATCCTGGACGTGGAGAAGGCCGGCACGGTGCTGTTCATCAAGCGCGGCATGGCGGCGGGCTATGCGGGGGTAGAGAACGAGCTCTTCTTCCGCGACAACACCATGATGCTGTTTGCCGACGCCAAGAAGATGGTCGAGGGGATCGTGAAGGGGCTCTAGGTGGTCCATCCCGACGACTGGGCGGTCCTGCTCCGGGCGCCGTCATTTGAAACCACGATGGGCTGGGTGGTCTGGTTGACGATCACCGGCCCACTGATGGTGGCGATGCTGATCTCGCTGATCCGCTGGCCGAAGGACCGGCGCGTCCGGCCCATCCTCTGGACGCTGGGCACGATCGTCAGCCTTCTGACCGCATGGGGCGTCTATGCGGGCTTCGAAGTGCGTCGCGTTCAGGCGGCCTGCTGGCGCGCCGGCCCCGACGCCGTGCCGGAGCGATGGCAAGAATACTGTCGCGAGATTCCGCCGCAGAACGTGGAGGGGCTCTATAACGACGGGCTCGCCATGCACCGCTAGGTCCGGTCGGGAAAAACACCGTCCAAGTCGTTCGGGTCGACCGCTTGGCGCTCACGATGTCAAAGACCGGCACATAGCCTAGTCCGGGACGCCCGGACGGGGACGAATGACCCCGAGCAGAATGACAAGACGTTGAAATCGTGGGATCGCAGCCCGCCGGAAGCGGGGACGAGCGGCAGCCCTCTTCCCGCACCTTGAGCTTGGCGCTACGCCTTCGCCCATGACCCACGCCGCGACCCAGCCGCGCTTCCTTGCCCTCGACGCCTTGCGGGGCGTGCTGGCGCTGTTCGTGGTGCTGTTTCACCTGCCCGTCGACAGTCATCTGCGGGACCTGCCGCTGGTGATGCACGGCTATCTGGTGGTGGACTATTTCTTCGTGCTGTCCGGGTTCGTGATCGCCCATTCCTATGGGCAGCGGATCGAGACGAGCGCGCAGGGGCGCGACTTCCTGATCAAGCGCGTGGCGCGGGTGTGGCCGCTGCATGCGGTCATGCTGGGGCTGTTCGTCCTGCTGGAGGTCATCCGGGCCCTGACCCATTTCGATAGCGTGCCGCCGTTTACCGGCGACCGCGCGCCGGGCGGGATCATCACCAACCTTCTGATGGTGCATGCGCTGGGGACCGAGGACAGCCAGACCTGGAACGGGCCGGCCTGGGCGGTTTCGGCCGAGATGCTCTGCTACGTGGTGTTCGCGGGCGTGATCCTGTGGGCGCGGCGGTGGGCCCTGGTGATCTCCGTCATCCTTGCCGCCGTCGGGCTGGCGGTGTTGATCCTGTTCGCTCCGGAGGCCGATTGGGCGTCGTGGATGAACACGACCTGGCGGCTGGGCTGGGCGCGGGCGCTGTACGGCTTCTTCGTGGGGGTGGTGGTCTATCGCCTCTGGACGATGCGGCCGGGGCCGGGCTGGGGCTGGCTGGAAGCGGGGCTGATCACGGCCGCCCTGGTGTTCGTCTGGTTCGCGGTCGGGCCGTGGACGGTGCTGGCGACACTGATGTTCGCGCCCGTGGTCTGGGTGCTGGCGGGAGATCGCGGGCCGGTGGCGAAGGCCCTGACGTGGGAGCCACTGGTGAAGCTGGGGGACGTCTCCTACGGCGTCTATCTGATCCACATGCTGCTGATCGTGCTGATGATGATCGTGGCGCGCAAGACCGGCTTCTATGTCGACCGGCGCATCGATCTGGGGTCGGTGTGGCTGAACGACCTGCTGATGCTGGGCTTCCTGGCGACCGCGATCGGGCTGGCGGTGCTGTCCTACCGGTTCATCGAGACGCCGGCGCGCGATGCGGTTTCGGCTTGGCTGAAGCGCCGTTCGGCGCCTTCATAGGTCCATGGCCAGCGAACCGAAAACCAAACCCACCGACGCCTCCGTGGATGATTTCATCGCCGCCGTCGAGAATCCGACCCGCCGCGCCGACGCCGAGGTCGTGCGGGCGATGATGGACGAAGTGACCGGTGAGAAGGCTGTCATGTGGGGCCCGTCGATCGTCGGCTACGGCAGCTACAAGGGACCGACCGGGGACTGGCCGATCACCGGCTTTTCGCCGCGAAAGGCGCAGACGGTCGTCTATGTAATGCCGGGCTTCGAGGGTCAGCAGGAGATGCTGGGCCGGCTGGGCAAGCATTCGATCGGCGCGTCGTGCCTCTACATCAAGAAGCTGGCCGACGTGGACCTGGGCGTCCTGCGCGAGATCGTGGAGGCGAGCGTCGCCGACATGCGGGCGCGCTATCCCGTCTGAGATCGCCGCCAGGCCTCCGCCACCATCGCGGGCCGGAAGAGCGCCACGCCCGCCACGAGCAGGGCCTGAACGGCAAGCCAGGTGACCTGGACGGCGCCGAGGGCGACCCAGAGCAGCGCCTGGACCACATAAACCCCGATCCAAAGCATCAGGATCAACCCGGCGATGAACATCCAGACCGAGGTCATCACGCGGCCAGCTGATAGGCGGGCAGTTCGGTCCAGCCGCGGGCCTCGGCCCACATGTCGTCTTCCTCGGCGTAGCGGCCGACCTTCGAGGTCGGGACGAAATCGACGATCTGTTCCTCGATGGGGTCCCACAGGGCGCAGACGTCGCGGTCGGCGCCCTCGCAGGGCACGACTACCAGGCCGTCGAGGCGGCGCAGGGTGCGGGGCTTTTTCGAAACCAGCGAACGGAGCAGCGAGGCCATGACGTTCTCTCCTTGGCGATCTGTGAGAACAGACATAGAAAGAACGCACGACAGAATCGGACGTTCCAAATGCGCCACGACAAGGCGGCAATCGTTCTCGACCTCGCGCGACGCATGGCCGCCTCGGCCGAGGGGCTGACCCTGGACGAGATGGCGCGCGATCTGGAGATCGGTCGGCGCACCGCCGAACGCCTGCGCGACGCCGTGATGAGCCTTTATCCGCAGGTCGAGGAGGTGTCGGACCCGCCGACCAAGCGCTGGCGCATCCGCGGCGGCCTGTCTGCCTTCGAACAGGCGCCGACGGCGACCGAGCTGGTCGAGCTGGCCAAGGCGGCGCAAGGCCTGCGGGCCGTCGGCGAACCCGCGCGGGCGGCCGAACTGGAAAACCTGGAGCGCAAGATCAAGTCGGCGGTTCGCTCCACGACCCTGAACCGGCTGGCGCCGGACCTGGAAGCTCTGGTGCGGGCCGAGACGATCGCGGTCCAGGCCGGGCCGCGTCCGTTCGAGGACGAGACGACGCTGGCCGCGATCCGTCAGGCGGTCATGGCGGGCACGGCGATCAGCTTCGTCTACAATCGTGGCTCACGCCCCGGCGAACGACGCGAGGTGGCGCCCTGCGGCCTGATGTTCGGGCGAGCCAACTATCTGGTCGCCGCCGAGATCGGCTCGACCGCGCCCAAGACCTTCCGGCTGGACAGCGTTCAGGACGTGCAGGTGCTGGACCGGCCAGCCTCGCCGCCGGAGGGCTTCGACCTGGCCGCCTTCGCCAACCGGTCGTTCGGCATCTACCAGGATGCGGTCGAGGATGTGGTTCTGACCATCCTGCCGGGCAGCGCGGCCGAGGCGCGGGTCTGGCGCTTTCATCCGACCCAGACCCTGAGCGACAATCCGGACGGATCGGTGACGGTGCGGTTTTCGGCCAGCGGCATGCGAGAGCTGGCCTGGCACCTCTTCACCTGGGGCTCGGACGTGCGAATCGAAGGCCCGGAACGGCTTCGAGAAGCCATGGGCGAGGCGCTTGCCGCAGCCGCGAAGGCCCATCAGGGTCGCTGAATCACGGTTAACCGTGGCGCGGGCGCCGCGCCCTGTGCTCGTCCCGACACGCTTTTGAGGGCGATCGGCGCAGAATGCGCGGGTGCGACATCTGGTTCCCAGGGTGCGACATTCGGTCAGGTTATGCCGCGCCGCAGCACCGGCCATATGAAGCCTCGTTCGGGGGTGGTCTCCACCCAAATCCACGCGGTTCCCTAGGTTCCGCCCCACTCGACTGATGTAAACAGCAGCCGGAGCGCGGGCTTGTCCTCTTTCTTCTCGATCGTTTCGAAGACCTCTTCCCTGATGGGCCTCGTCGCCGCCGCGGCGCTCTTCGCCGCCCCGGCCCAGGCCTCTGAAGTCTCCGACGCAGTCGCGGAATCGGCCCCGGTGGTCGCGGTTCGCACCATCGCCTTCTCGGCCCCGATCGTCGGTTACGAAACAAACTCCCGCTTCGGTCTGCGCCGCCTGTCGTTCGAGCGCCGCGCCCGGATGCACGAAGGCCTCGACTACGCCGCCCCGTCGGGCACGCCGATCCTGGCCGCCGCCGAAGGCGAAGTGATCCGCACCGGCACCTCGGCCTCCTACGGCCGCTTCGTAGAAATCCAACACCCCAACGGCGTCACCTCCTTCTACGCCCACATGAGCCGCATCGGCGCCTCTGAAGGCCAGCGCGTGGCCGCCGGCGAGCATATCGGCGACGTCGGCTCGACCGGCCGCTCGACGGGCCCGCACCTGCATTTCGAGATCCGCCGCGACGGCGAGCAGATCAATCCGGAAGACTTCCTGGGCCAGTCCTTCGCCCTTCAGGACGTCGCTCCGGACGCCGAGGGCGGCTGGGACGCCCCCGCCTTTTTCGCCTCCGCGCCGGTCGCCTTCGGCCCGTTCCGCACCCTGACTCCGGCCTTCCAGCCGTAACGACGATTTCTCCGGCGGGTTGATTCGAAACCGGCGATAGGTTAACAGCCCGCCCCTTCGCAGGACGCAGTCGCAGTCCCGCGCCAATCCGCTTCGCCGCCCCGGCGTGTTCTTTGGGGCCGCGCCCCCTTCGGCCCACCCGGCCACCGCCCCGCAGTATGCGACCGGGCGGCGTCACCGATTTAGACCGAACGTCTTCTCCCCATGATCTCTACCGCCCGCACCCTGTTGTTCCGCTTCGGACAGCTGTCCACCCTCACGATGGTCGCCGCTCTCGCCATGGCCGCCGCGCCCCAGGCGATGAGCGCCGTCGAGATGAACGGCGAAACCACCGGACGCGCCGAGGCGCCGATCGCGCCGCCCGTCGTGGCCCAGCCCACCGCCTTCGTTCACATCATGACCTTCGAGCGGCCCGTCGCGGGCCACCCGATCAACTCCAACTTCGGCATCCGCCACCTGGCTGGCGAGGAGCATCCCCGGATGCATCTGGGCGTGGACATCGCAGCGCCGACCGGCGCGCGGGTCCTGGCCTCAGCCGAGGGCACCGTGACGTCGTCGGGCTATGATTCCGGCTACGGCAACTTCGTCGAGATCCGCCATCCGAACGGCCTGCGCACCTTCTACGGCCACCTCAGCGCCATCGAAGAGGGCATCGTCGCCGGCGCCCGCGTAGGCGGTCAGCAACTGATCGGACGCGTGGGCTCGACCGGCTATTCGACCGGCCCGCACCTGCATTTCGAGGTGCGTCGCCGCGGCGAGCGCCTGGACCCGGCGGAGTACCTGGGCCGGCAGTTCGTCCTGCGCGGCCCCGAGCAGGCCTAGTCCAGCGTCGCCACGATCGACGCGCCCGGATCAGTCTCGACCCGGCGCATGAGCACGACGGGATCCTGGCCCTCCACCGTCACCGGGGCGATGATGAACCAGCTGCCCGCCGGCAGGTTCTCGAACCGGAACCGGCCCGCGCCGTCGCAGGTCGTGGACCGCACGAACACCTGATAGTCCGCGCTAGCCTCGCTCACCGAGCGGGCGCGCACGATGGCGGCGGGCACGGCCGCGCGCTCGGTCGATCCGTAGAGCGTCTGGAAGCGCTGGCGTGTCCAGGGCGTCTCGGGCGTCAGGCCGACCGATCCGGCGCAGGCCCAGCGGCGACCGCCGCCGGCATAGGCGACCTGACCCGAAATGGAGGCGTCCCCGGGCACGGTCGACCAGGCGAAGGCGGCGGCGTCAAAGACCGCGACCGTTGGCCCCGGCATCGGATCGGTGGCGCAGGCCGAAACGCCGGCGGCCGCGACGGCGGCGGCGGTGATCATCAGGGAGCGGACAAGCGTCATGGCGGCCTCTCGAGCGGCAGGTCGGGCTATTAGACCTCAACGCGTCGCAACGGCCAAGGTTGCCCTCGCGTGAGGCCGTTGTGCGGGGATGAAACGCCCTCTAGGTTCCGCGCCCATGAGCGTGACCTTCGCCGACATCCAGGCCGCCGCCGAGCGCATTCGCGGCCACGTGGACCGCACGCCGACCCGCTATTCCAGAAAGCTCTCCGAGCTGACGGGAGCCGAGGTCTGGCTGAAGTTCGAGAACCTGCACTACACCTCCTCCTTCAAGGAGCGGGGCGCGTGCAACCGCCTCTCGCAAATGACCCCCGAGGAGCGCAAACGCGGCGTCGTGGCCGCCTCGGCCGGGAACCACGCCTCGGCCCTGGCCTATCACGGCACGCGGCTCGGCATCCCCGTCACCATCGTGATGCCGGAGGGCACGCCCTTCGTGAAGATCGAGAAGACCGAGCGCTACGGCGGCAAGGTCGTGATCAAGGGGCAGGACTTCACCGAGGCGACCAACCACGCCCGCAAGCTGCAGGCGGAGCACGACTACATCTTCGTGTCGGCCTTCGATGACGAGGGAATCGTCACCGGGCAGGGCACCTGCGGGCTCGAGTTTCTCGAGGACGCGCCGGAGCTGGACGCCCTGATCATCCCGATCGGCGGCGGCGGGCTGATCGCCGGTTCGGCGATCGCGGCCAAGGCGCTCAAGCCGGACATCCGCATCTTCGGTGTCGAGGCGGCCATGTATCCGTCCTTCACCGCGCGCCGGGCGGGAGAGCCGCCGAAGTGCGGCGGACAGACCATCGCCGAGGGCATCGCCATCAAGGCCGTGGGCGAGATCCCCTTCGCCCTGGCCGACGCCCTGATCGAGGATGTGCTGATCGTCGACGAACCGGACTTCGAACAGGCGGTCGCCTTCTATGCGACGATCGAGAAGACGGTCGTTGAGGGCGCCGGGGCCGGAGGCCTCGCGGCGCTGCTGCGCTATCCCGAGCGGTTCAGGGGCATGAAGGTCGGGCTGGTTGTCTGCGGCGGCAACATCGACGCGCGGATACTGGCGATTGTTCTGAACCGCGAGATGGTGCGCGAGCACCGCCTGGTCACCTTCCGCATCGTCGGCGACGACCGTCCCGGCATGATGGCCGGCATGACCGCCGTTATCGGCAAGTGCGGCGGCAACATCATCGACATCCATCACAACCGGCTGGCGCTCGACGTGCCGGTCAAGGGCGCGGAGTTCGACATCCAGGTCGAGACGCGCGATGACGAACACGCCGAGGAAATCGGCCGCGCCTTGGAGAAGAAGGGCTATGCTCTCAGGAAGCCGTAAGGCGCTCATCGCGGTCGCGACCGCCATGGCCATGTCGGCCTGCACCGGCGGCGACGAGGCCGCGGGGGCCGAGGGCGACAACGCCGCCTTCCTGGCCGAGAACGCGCGCCAGGAGGGCGTCGAGACGCTGCCGTCGGGCGTGCAGTACCGCGTGGTCCGCGCCGGCTCTCCCAACGGCGCCCAGCCCGACAGCAACGATCTCGTCAGCGTCCACTACGAGGGCCAGCTGCGCGACGGGACCGTGTTCGATTCCAGCTACCAGCGCGGCGTCCCGGCCGCCATGCCGCTCGATCGTCTGATCCCGGCCTGGCAGGAAGCCATTCCGATGATGCGGGTCGGGGACGAATGGACCCTGTGGGTGCCGCCCGAGCAAGGCTACGGCGACCAGGGCGGCGGGCCGATCCCGCCCAACAGCGTGCTGGTGTTCCGTATCGAGCTGCTGGACGTCGCGCCGGTGCCGGGCGGCGAGACCAACCGCGCCGCGGGCTGAGCCCGGCCGATGCCGACGACCGCGCGTCCCGACTGGCTCCCGTCCGCCGCCTTCGCGGCCGCCGGGGCAGCCCTCGTGGCCGTGACCCTGAGCCAGACCGAGGCGGCGGGCTGGACCTTCGCCGCCAGCCTGATCGGCGCCCTGGCGTCGCTGGCGGCGGTGGCGACCACCTGGCCGCGCCGCGCGGAGGCGCCGGCCGTCCCGGTCGCGCCGGCGCCGGCCGACATCGGCTTTCGCGCGGCGCTCGAGGGCCTTCCGGACCCGGTGTTGATCGTGGAAGGGGGCGAGGCCGAGGACTTCGCCCAACGCCGCGTTCGCTTCGCCAATGGCGCGGCCCGCAGTCTGCTGAAGGCGTCGGGTCAAGGGGAGCCGCTGGTTTCGGCCCTGCGCGATCCCGAGGCGCTGGAGGCGATCGACGAGGCGCTCTACGGGCGGACCCCCCGCGAGGTCGCCTATGAGCCGGCCGGCGCTCAGGACCGGTTCTGGCGGATCAGCGCTTCGCCGCTCGGCTCGCACCTCGACCAGCCGCTGGCGGTCGTGCGTTTCCGCGATGAAACCGACAGCCAGCGCATGGAGCGGATGAGGGCCGACTTCCTGGCCAACGCCAGCCATGAGCTGAAGACGCCGCTGGCGTCGCTGCAGGGCTTCATCGAGACCCTGAAGGGCCACGCGCGCGACGACGAGCGGGCCCGCGACCGCTTCCTCGACATCATGGCGTCCCAGACGGCGCGGATGAGCCGGATGATCGCCGACCTCCTCTCTCTCAGCAGGATTGAGCTGAGCGAGCATATCGCCCCCATGGGCCGCGCCGATGTGGCCCTGGCGGCGCGCGACGTTGTCGACGCTCTCGCGCCCCTGCTGGCCCAGCATGAGGCGCGCGTGGAGATCACAGCCGAGGGCGACACTCACGTGTCCGGCGACCGCGACCAGATCATCCAGGTGATCCAGAACCTGACCGAGAACGCCGTCCGCTACGGACCCGCCGGGTCGGTGGTGCATCTGACGATCAAGCCCGGACGCACCCTGGCCGAAGCCCAGGCGGCGGTACGGCCCGAGGCGGCGCGGCTGGCCATCCTCACGCCCGACAGGGACGAGGCCGCGCGCTATGTGGTGGTGCGGATCGCCGATCGGGGCCGCGGCCTGGAGCGCGAGCACCTGCCGCGTCTGACCGAGCGGTTCTACCGCGTCGAGGGCCAGAAGAGCGGCGAAAGCCCCGGCACCGGCCTGGGCCTTTCGATCGTCAAGCACATCGTCAATCGCCACAAGGGCGGCCTGATCGTCGAGAGCGCGCCGGGCGAAGGCACGGTCTTCACCGTCTATGTGCCGGGCGCACGGCCGGACGCTGTCACGGAAGCGAACTCGCGGGGCAACAAAACTGTCACTGAACCGTCGTGATGGGATGACCTGACACGGGCAAAGGGCCGGACTGAGATGACAGGTCTTGTTCTCGTCCTGCTGGCCGCCTTTTCCGCCGCGACCTTCTGGTTCGCGCGCCGACGCGTCGTGGCCCAGACCGAGGCCAGCGGCGAGCGGCCCCATTCACGGCCCAAGTACCACGGCGCCCATGCCGCCATCTGGGCGGGCATCCCCGCGGTCATCATCCTGCTGGCCCTGGCGCTGGGGGGTCCGCGCATTGTCACGGCCGTGACCTGGGCCGACCTGCCGGCCGAAGCGCCCGCCGTCGAACCCTTCCGCTCGCAGTTCCAGATCGACGCCGAAGCCCTGGCCCACGGCGGCGCGCCGTCGGCCGTCGTCTACACCCCCGAGCAGCGACAGGCTCTGCAGGCTCACGCCGAGCGCATCGGCGATATCGGCCGGTTGCTTCAGTGGGGCGGCCTTGCGGCCGTGGTTCTGGCGGCGGCCATCGGCGGCCTGATCGCCGTCAGCCGGGTCCGGCCGCAGTTGCGGGCGCGCAACGCGGTCGAAAGCTGGATCGCGGTGCTTCTGTTCGCCTGTTCCGCCGTCGCGGTTCTGACAACCCTCGGCATCGTCATGTCGCTTGTCTGGGAATCGCTCCGCTTCTTCCAGTCCGTGCCGCCTCTGGAGTTCCTGACGGGAACCCACTGGAGCCCGCAGATCGCGATCCGCGCCGACCAGGTCGGCTCGACGGGCGGCTTCGGCGCCGTGCCGCTGTTCGTGGGCACCTTCCTCATCATGGTGATCGCCATGCTGGTGGCGGCCCCGATCGGCTTGATGGCGGCGATCTATCTCGCGGAATACGCCTCGCGAACCCAGCGCGCCTGGATCAAGCCGCTGCTGGAGGTGCTCGCGGGCATCCCAACCGTCGTCTACGGCTTCTTCGCGGCGCTCACGGTGGGCCCGGCCTTCCGCTCAGCCTTCAACGGCCTCGGCGCACTGCTGGCCGGCGGTCCGCTCGAAGGGCTGGGCCTGTATCTGATGGGTGTGCAGAACCAGATGGCCCTGGTCGCGGGCGTGGTCATGGGGATCATGTTGATCCCGTTCGTCTCGTCCCTCTCGGACGACATCATCAACGCCGTGCCCCAGTCGCTGCGCGACGGCAGCTATGCAATGGGCGCGACCAAGTCCGAGACCATCAAGCGGGTCGTTCTGCCCGCCGCCCTGCCGGGCGTGGCCGGGGCCATGCTCCTGGCCGTCAGCCGGGCGATCGGCGAGACGATGATCGTCACCATGGCCGCCGGTCTGCAGGCGCGCATCACCGCCAATCCGCTCGACAGCGTGACCACCGTGACCGTCCAGATCGTCACACTTCTGACCGGCGACCAGGAATTCGACAGCCCCAAGACCCTGTCGGCCTTCGGCCTGGGCCTGACGCTCTTCGTGGTCACCCTTATCCTGAACATCGTCGCGCTCCGGATCGTGCAGCATTACCGGGAACAATATGACTGACCGGCCCGACATTCGCGCCGCAGTCGCCCAGCGGCTCAAGCAGCGTCACGCCGCCGAGCGCCGGTTCCGGCTGTACGGGATCCTGGCCATCGGCGTGGCCCTGGCCTTCCTCGCGATCCTGCTCGGGCGGATCGTCGAACAGGGCCACACGGCCTTCATCACCCATGCGATCCGCCTGGACGTGACGGTCGACGCCTCGCGCATCGATCCCAACTATCCCCAGGGCGCAAACTACGACCAGATGGCCGCCGAGGCCCTGATGGCGCGGCTGGGCGCGGATGCGTCCGATCCCGAAGCGTCGCGCGCAGCGCGCGACCTTCTGAGCCCCGACATGGGCTTCCAGCTGCTGGCCCTGGTGCGCGAGAACCCGTCGGTCATCGGCCAGACCGTGACCATTGAGGCGCCGGTCGGGGACAATGCGGACCTGTTCTACAAGCACGAGATCGACCGGGCGACGCCCGAGAACCAACGCGTCCTGAGCGACCGGCAGATCGCCTGGCTCGACCGACTTCAGGCCGACGGCCTGGTCGAGGCCCATTTCAACTCCGGCCTTTTCACCCGCTCGGATTCGACCCAACCGGAGACGGCGGGGCTTCTGGGCGCCGTGGTGGGATCGGCGCTGATGCTGATGGTCACCGCCCTGCTGTCGATTCCGATCGGGGTGCTGGCGGCGGTCTATCTGGAAGAGTTCGCGCCGAAGAACCGGTTGACCGAGATCATCGAGGTCAACATCAACAACCTCGCGGCCGTGCCGTCGATCGTCTACGGCCTGCTGGGTCTGGCCGTCTTCATCGGCTGGATGGGCCTGCCGCGTTCGTCTCCGCTGGTCGGCGGGGTGGTGCTGAGCCTGATGGCCATGCCGACGGTGATCATCGCCACCCGCGCCGCGCTGAAGGCCGTGCCGCCCTCCATCCGCGACGCCGCCCTGGCGCTCGGCGCCTCTCGCACCCAGACCGTCTTCTCCCACGTCCTGCCGCTGGCCCTGCCTGGCGTCATGACCGGCTCGATCATCTCCATGGCCCATGCGCTGGGCGAAACCGCGCCGCTCCTGATGATCGGCATGGTCTCGTTCGTCCCGGGCGTACCTGAGGGAATTCTTTCGGCATCGAGCGCCCTGCCGACCCAGATCTTCATCTGGGAGAACGCCGCCGAAGCCGCATTCCATGAACGCACCGCCGCCGCCATCATGGTGCTGTTGGTCTTCATGGTGATCATGAACGCCGTCGCGATCGTCCTGCGCCGGCGCCTCGAACGCAGATGGTGATCTGAATGGATACGACCTCCGTCATCGACACCCGTCCGACCCTGGGCGCCGCCGCCGAGGAGGGCGTGCGCAACGCCCCGGTCAAGATGCGGGCGAAGAACGTCAGCGTCTTCTACGGCGACAAGCAAGCCCTCAGCGACGTGTCGCTGGACATGGCCGACCGCGCCGTCACCGCCCTGATCGGACCATCGGGCTGTGGCAAGTCGACCTTCCTGCGCTGCATGAACCGGATGAATGACACCATCCAGGGTGCGCGCGTCCAGGGCGTGATCGAGCTGGACGGCGAGGACATCAACGCCCGCTCGGTCGATCCCGTGGCCCTGCGCGCCCGCGTCGGCATGGTGTTCCAGCGGCCCAACCCGTTCCCCAAGTCGATCTTCGAGAACGTCGCCTATGGCCCGCGCATCCACGGCCTGACGAGCTCCAAGTCCGAGCTGCGCGACATCGTCGAGGAGGCCCTGAAGCGCGCCGGCCTGTGGGACGAGGTCGCCGACCGCCTCGACCAGTCCGGATCCAGCCTGTCTGGCGGCCAGCAGCAGCGCCTGGTGATTGCCCGGGCCATCGCGGTCGACCCCGAGGTCATCCTGATGGACGAGCCTTGCTCGGCTCTGGACCCGATCGCCACGGCGCGGATCGAGGAACTGATCGACGAGCTGCGCGAACAGTACTGCATCGTCATCGTGACCCACTCGATGGCCCAGGCCGCGCGTGTCTCGCAGAACACCGCCTTCTTCCACATGGGCCAGATCGTCGAGACGGGCCCGACCGCCGAGCTGTTCACCAACCCCAAGGAACAGCGCACCCTCGACTACATCACCGGCCGCTTCGGCTGAGGCTCACGACATGATGGACTCCACCAACCAGCACACGGTCCGCGCCTACGGCGACGAGCTGAACCAGATCACCGCCGATATCGCCCGCATGGGCGGTCTGGCCGAGGCGCAGATCGCCGACGCCATCGAGAGCGTCGCCCGCCGCGATGTCACGCTCGCCCAGACGGTGATGGAGCGCGACGCTCGCCTCGACGAACTGCAGCGCGAGATCGAGCGCAAGGCCATCCGCATCATCGCCCTTCGCCAGCCGGTCGCGACGGACCTGCGCCGCACCGTGGCGGCCATGAAGATCGCCACCGACCTGGAGCGGACTGGCGACCTGGCCCGCAACATCGCCAAGCGCGGCCTGAGCCTGGCGGAGAGCGAGCCGATCGCGCCCCTGACCCGCTCGATCGAGCGGATGGGAAAGCTGGTGGCAAAGCGGATGAAGGCGGTGCTTGACGCCTACGCCGCGTCCGAGGTCGCCAGCGCCATCGACGTCTGGAACCACGATGACGACGTCGACGAGCACTACAACGCCCTGTTCCGCGAGCTCCTGACCTACATGATGGCGGACCCCCGCACGATCTCGTCGTGCGCGCACCTGCTGTTCATGGCCAAGAACCTGGAGCGGATCGGCGACCATGCGACGAACATCGCCGAGATGATCCACTATGAGGTGACAGGCGCCGAGATCGACGCCGTGCGCCCGCGCCAGCCTGAATCCGACGACGGCCTGACCCCCGAGGATGAGCGATGAGCACCCCCCGCATCCTGGTCATCGAGGACGATGACGCGATCGCCACCCTGATCCAGTACAACCTGGAAAAGGAAGGCTATGACGTCGGCATCGCCGGCGACGGCGAGGAAGGGCTGGTCCAGACCGACGAGCGTCTGCCGGACCTGATCGTGCTGGACTGGATGCTGCCCAAGGTGTCGGGCATCGAGGTCTGCCGGCGCCTGCGCGGCCGGCCTGAGACGCGTAATGTGCCCATCATCATGCTGACCGCGCGCGGCGAGGAAACCGACCGCGTGCGCGGTCTTGACGTCGGCGCCGACGACTATCTGACCAAGCCCTTCTCGGTCCCGGAGCTGAACGCCCGGATCCGCGCGGTGCTGCGCCGAATCCGTCCGGGCCTGGCGGACGATCGCCTGACCCATGGCGACATCGTCGTCGACCGGGTGGCCCACCGGGTGAAGCGCGCGGGCAAGGAGGTTCATCTCGGGCCGACCGAGTATCGGCTGCTCGATCATCTGATCCAGCATCCCGGCCGGGTTTTCAGCCGCGAGCAGCTGCTGGACGCGGTCTGGGGTTCGGACGTCTATGTCGAGGCGCGCACGGTCGACGTGCACGTCGGCCGGCTACGCAAGGCGCTGATGCAGGACGTCGACATCGACCCGATCCGCACGGTCCGCTCGGCCGGCTACTCGCTCGATCTCGACGGCTAGACCAGAGGGATCCGGTCCGTGATGCGGGGCCGCATGTAGTAGGTCCGGGTGAACTGAATCGGCGCCGGAATGAAGGCGTCGATCGGCGAGTTGTACTGATAGGTCACCTCGGCCACGATCACGCTTTCGCCGTTGGCCGCCATCCCGGTCGGGAGGGTCAGGACCGTGTTTGTGCCCCGCGGCGTCATGCCGGAGCCACGGCTCCAGTCGACGCGCGGCGAACCCGAACTGTTCACGGTCACACTGGTCAGGCGCTGGGCCAGGGTGCTGGTCGCATAGGGCGCCATGATCGTCTGGCCGGCCGCGAAGATGTCGTTGACCTCGGACGTCGTCAGGATGTCGTCCTGCGCCGCCAGATCAGCGACGGAGGAGGCCACGTGGCCCATCCGCTTCTGGCTCATGAAGGCCTGGGCGACTTCCGACATGCCGAAGTAGAAGCTGATCATGATGGGCGCGATCAGCGCGAACTCCAGCGCCGACACGCCGCGTCGGTCGACGACGAAGCCCTTCAGCGTGAGGCGACGCCGGATCATTGATAGGGCTCCGTGCGGAAGGTCGCGGCGGCGGTCAGCACGGCGCTTCCATCGCTGAGTTTCTCAAGTCCCTGGGTCACCAGCGGCGCAAACAACGGCGCGCGCCACCAGGTGCGAACCAGCACGATGTCGTCGGCCCCGCCCGGCTGATAGGTCAGTTGGGATTCCGAGAAGGTGGAACCGCTGACCGGGTTGGGCGGCGTCTGGTTGGCGAACTGGGGCATCACACGGACATCGACTGTGAGGCGCTGGTTGCACTCCCCCTCGAAAACGCTCATCCGCTCGCAGACAGCCGCCTTGAAGGTGGCGGCGCTGGCGCCCGACTGTTGCATTTCGCCCGTGCGGATGCGCCGGCCCGCGTCCATGGTCGCATCCTCGAGAACCGAGCTCAGCATGTAGAGCCGGCCGATCTCCAGGATGGAGAACATCATGAACAGGAACGGCACCGCGACGATGGCGAACTCGATCGCCGTCGCCCCGCTGCTCGCCCCCGAGAAGCGGCGCAGGAAGGAAGGAGGGCGGCGCGCCGGCATGGGAGCAATCAGGGCGTGGTCGGCGCGCCCGAGGCGCCGCCGGGGGTGGCGCTGCGCACACTGGGGGCGCAGGTCGCCGAGCAGGCCATGTTGGTGACCGAGCCGCCGCGCCACACGCGCACCTGACCCGAGGAGGGCGCGCTGACCACGACCTCGCCCTGGTAGATACTGCGGCCAGCGCCATCGAGCACGACAATCTCGGTCACGCCGTAGGCCCGGCCGCTGACGAACAGGGTGTGGGCGTCCACGACCGTGACGTCGGCGATCTGCGGATTGCCGACGATAACGGAGGCGGCGGATCCGTTGAGGTTCAGGCGGGTCACGTGATCGACCTCGACGCTGAGCGGACGGCTTTGGGCCGAGGCGACACCAGCCGGGGCCAGGACCGTCAGGGCCATGAGAGCGGCGGCGATGCGGCGCATGATCGACTCCATCTGAATCTTAGCGCGTGATGCGCACGCGAAGACTGCCCCGCAAACCTCAAGAAAGAGTTAGAGCTGCCGAGAGGCCTGCTTTGAGTCCTTCACGGACAGTTAATATCCGGCAGGGTTAACCGGCGGTAACAGTAAATATCTGTTCACTATACAAATATCCGAGTAAACCTTGTCCGCTTTACTTGGCTTTAAGGATCCTGCGGCATTCTGCTCACGTGATCAGGGACGGCGGGCGACCGACCTAACCCTGACGGTGTCAAAATCGGTTGCTCTATCCATCCAAGGAGAAGTCTCATGTCGAAGTTCATCAACAAGTTCATCAACGACGAGTCGGGCGCCACCGCCATCGAGTACGGCCTGATCGCCGCTCTGATCGCCGTGGTCATCATCACCGCCGTCAGCCTCGTGGGCACCAACCTGGAAACCACGTTCAACAACATCGCCGGCAACCTCGGCGGCACGGTCGGCTCGTCGTCGTAAGACCAGCGACCGTCAGAAACGGATGGGGCCTCGGCGGAAACGCCGGGGCCCTTTCCAATTCCGGGTGACGGAAACTTTACGCCGGCGGGCTAAACCAGATGGCGTTCGATTGGAGGATCCGCCGTGGACATCGTCGTGATCATCGCCCTGAGCGTGCTGCCCGTGCTGGTGATCGTCGCGGCCCTGAGCGACGTGACCTCCATGACCATCCCCAACTGGATTTCGCTCGGCCTGCTGGCGGCGTTTCCGGTGGCGGCGCTGGCCGTAGGCCTTGGCGGCGGCCAGATCGCGATGCACTTCGCCTTCGGGTTCGCCGCGCTTTTGATCGGCATGGCCCTGTTTGCGACCAACACCCTCGGCGGCGGCGACGCCAAGCTGATCGCCGCCTCGAGCCTCTGGCTGGGTCTGGATGCCGGCCTGATCTTCCTTCTGGCGACGGCGGTGATCGGGGGCCTCTTCAGCCTGGGGCTGCTGCTGGCCCGCTCCACCGGCGCGCCACTGGCCATGGCCGGACCGCCCTGGCTCGGCCGGCTACTGCAGCCCAAGGGCGACATCCCCTATGGCGTGGCGATCGCCGGCGGCGTCCTGGCCGCCTATCCGCACAGCGCGCTTTTCCTGGCTTTCGTCGCGCCCTGAAGAATCCCGCATAAAGTCAGCGTTAACTCCCGACGGTCACTCTTCTCAGGACAACCGGATTTACGGGCGCAGAATTGCGCCGGGCCGGAGGGATCCTGACCGATGAAACCAGCTCGCATCATCGTCATCGCGGTCGCGGCCGTGTCGGCCATCGGCCTTGCGCTCGTCGTGCGCGCCATGGGCTCGGGCGACGGCGAGGCCGTGAACGCCGCGGCCGCCGCGCCGGCCGAAGCGCCCATGACCCAGGTGCTGGTCGCCGCCCGCGACCTGGAGATCGGGGACCGCATTGAAAACGGCGACATGGAATGGCGCGCCTTCCCTGCCGAGGCCGTCAACGGCGCCTGGATCGTCGAAGGCGCCGCCAGCGTCCCCACCCTCGCCCGCGCGGGCGAGGAGGGCGAGGAAGACAAGGAAGACGAAGAATCGGCCGAGGACGGCACCGCGTCGGCCGAGGTCCAGCGCGCGGCCGAACGTCTGACCGGCGGCGGCGTGCGCGAGCAGGTCGTGGGCGCCGTCGTGCGCGAACGCATCCTGGCCGGCGAGCCGATCGTGGCCTCCAAGCTGGTCCGGGCCGGACAGAGCGGCTTCCTGGCCGTGGTCCTGGCGCCGGGCATGCGCGCCATGTCCCTGCCGGTGACGCAGGAGACCGGCGCCGGCGGCTTCATCCTGCCGGGCGACCGCGTCGACGTGATCATGAGCCGCCGCGCCGAGGAATCGATCGATGGCCGCGACGGCTATGTGACCGCGACCGTCCTGCGCAATATCCGCGTCCTGGCCATCGGCGAGACCACCGAGGTCTCCGACGAACAGAATGTGGCCGGCTCCAACGCCACGCTGGAGGTCGGCCCCCGCGAGGCGGAGGTCCTGGCCTTCGCCCAGGCGCAGGGAGACCTGTACCTCGTGCTCCGTTCCTACGCCGACGCCCAAGACCCGACGGGCGCGGCCATCAATCCGACGACCCGCGCCGACAGCGGCGGCCCCCAGACCGTCCGCGTCTTCAGAAACGGTGAAGTCACCGAGGTGCCTGTGGGATGACCGCGATGCGAAACCCCTTCTTCAAGACGCTGGCGGCGGCGGCCCTGTGCCTGGGGCTCACCGCGCCGGCTGTTCCGGCCAGCGCCCAGCAGGTCGTGCGCGTCGGCGTCGGCTCCGACGCCACCCAGTCGCTGAGCCTTCCGCGCGGCGAGTCCGCGGTGATCGAGCTTCCGGTCGATGCGCGTGACGTGATGGTCTCCAACCCGGCCGTCGCCGACGCCGTGCTCCAGTCGCCGCGCCGGATCGTGCTGATGGGCCTGGCGCCCGGCGCGACCGACGCGCTGTTCTTCGACGCCTCGGGCCGCCAGATCCTGAGCCTGAACGTGCGTGTCGGGGCTCCGGTCGGCGTCCTGCAGGACACCATCCGCCGCATCGCCCCGAATGCGAACGTCACGGCCGAAGCCGTCAACGGCGCGATCATCCTGACCGGCACGGTCGACAGCGCGGGCGAATCCGAGCGCATCCAGCGCGTGGCCGCGACCTTCGTCGAGACGCCGGAGCAGGTGCTCAACATGATGTCCATCTCGGGCTCGGACCAGGTGATGGTCCACGTCCGCGTGGTGGAAATGCAGCGCAACATCATCGAGCAGCTGGGCGTGTCGCTCTCCGGCTCGATCAACAACGGCGCGGACCCCAACTTTGTCCTGGCCAATACGCCGGGCTTCGCTGTCAACGCGGGCCAGGTCGGCGGCGGCGCCTTCACCTTCAACTCGCCGGCGACCTTCGGCGGCAATGGCCTGTCGGCGACGCTGCGGGCCTTCGAGCGGGTCGGCATCGTGCGGATCCTGTCGGAGCCCCATGTGACCTCGGTCTCGGGCGAGGAAGCGGACTTCCTGGCCGGTGGCGAGTTCCCCGTTCCGTCGGGCGTGGACGACAACGGCCGCGTCATCATCGAATATCGCCCCTATGGCGTGGGCCTGACGGTCACCCCCGTCGTCCTGTCGGGCGGCCGCATCTCGCTGCGCATCTCGGCCGAGGTCTCGGACCTGTCGACCAACGGGGCGTTCTCGCTGGGAGCCGGCGACGGCAACACCCTGGTGATCCCGGCGCTGACGGTCCGCCGCATCTCCAACACCGTCGAGATCCCGTCGGGCCAGAGCCTGATGATCGGTGGCCTGATGCAGTCGGTCACGCGCGAGAACATCGACGCCTTGCCGGGCATGACGGAGCTGCCGGTGCTCGGCGCGCTGTTCCGCTCGCGCGACTATCTGGCGGGCGAGACCGAGTTGGTGATCATCGTCACCCCCTATCTGGTCAATCCGACCGATCCGGGGCGCTTCCAGACGCCGGTGGACGGGTTGGAGATGGCGTCCGACGCCGAGACCATCTTCCTGGGCCGCATGAACCGGGCCTACCGCCCGGATCAGGCCGCGCCCGCCGCCGGCGCCTGGCAGGGCCCGGTCGGCTATGTGATCGAATAGGAGCCGCCGATGCGTCTCGCCTCCCCTCTCACCGCCCTGGCGCTGACCGCGATGGCCCTGTCGGCCTGCGGCGCTCCGGCGTCCGGCGGCGGCCCGCAGCCGCTGACCCCGCTGTCGCGCTGGCAGCTCCGCGTCGAGCCGCAGATGGACCGCATCGCCCTGGCCGTCCATGACGCGGGCCTGTCCGGCACACAGCGCGCGGCGCTTGCCGAAATCGCCACCCGCGCGCGCGCCGAGGGCAGCCCCGAGATCGTCGTCGAGACGCCGTCAGGCGACGATCCCGTTTCGCTTCAGACCGCCTATGCCGCCGCCGAGTCGCTGCGTGGCGCGGGAATACCGGTCCGGCTGGCCGCCTATGCCGCCCCGCACCCGCGGGCGCCGGTGGTCGTCGGGTTCACCCGGCTTCAGGCCGTGACCTACGACTGCTCCAGCCAATGGGGCTCGCTGACCCGCCATGCCGACAACGGCACGGCCATGGGTCTGGGCTGCTCGACGATCTCGAACATGGCCGCCCAGATCGCCGATCCGCGCGACATCCTTGGCCAACGCCCGATGGACCCGGCCGATGCCGGACGCCGCACCGTGGTGATCCAGCATTACCGGCTGGGCGAGGACACCCGCACGCGCATCGACGACGATGTCGCCCAACTGTCGGATGCGATCGACTGATGGCCCTTCTGTCCCGAGCGCCCCGATGAACCCCGCGCGCACATCCGAATACAGCGCCGACGGCTTCGAGGACGACTTCGACCTTGAGTTTCCTTCGGACAGCCTCGCCGTGACTGCGCCGATCCCGGCGCCGTCGCCGTTTGACGCGCCGGAAGCGCCGGCCGCCTCGGAACCCCTCCGGTTCGTCCCGACGGCCCCGGCGGCCATCCCCGCCCAGCCCGCGCCGGCGGCCCAGCCCCCGCAGGGCGCCTATCCCGCTCCGGCGCCGGCCGCGGCCCACGCGTCGGCCCAGGTCGCCCCGTTCAATCCGGTCGGCGATCTGGTGGCACAGGCCGACGCGGCCCTGGCGAACGTGTCGGTTCCCCGCATCACCATTCACATCTTCGGAGAGCGCGCCGACACCCTGGCCGCCGCCGAGCGCGCGGGCCAGGACCGCCGCATGGCGCGCGCCACCACCCAGATCCGCGTGGGCGGCCTGGTCGGCGCGATCGAGACCTACCGGTCGGAGCCGACACCGGCCCTCGTCATGGTCGAGACCGACCTGATGGGCCACAGCCTGCTGCACGCGCTGGACGCCCTGGCCGAGGTCTGCGACGCCGGGACCAAGGTCGTCGTCATCGGCGCGGCCAACGACATCATGCTCTACCGCGAGCTGATGCGGCGCGGTGTCAGCGAATATCTGGTCGCCCCGATCCAGCCCCTGCAGCTGATCTCGACCATCGGGTCCCTGTTTTCGGACCCGGCCCGCCCGTTCATCGGCCGCTCGATCGCGTTCGTCGGCGCGCGGGGCGGCTCGGGCGCCTCGACCGTGGCCCACAACACCGCCTACGCCCTGGCCGAGCGCGTCGGGGCCAATACGGTGATCGTGGACTACGACCTGCCGTTCGGCACGGCGGGATTGGACTTTAACCAGGACCCCCTGGGGGGCGTGGCTGACGCGCTGGGCCAGCCCGACCGGCTGGACGCCACGCTTCTGGACCGCCTGACCGCGCGCTGCACCGACCGGCTCAGCCTGTTCGCGGCGCCCGCCACCCTCGATGCCGACTGGGACCTGTCCCATGAGGCGTTCGAGGAGGTCACCCAGAAGATCCGCTCGACCGCGCCGTTCGTGATCCTCGATCTGCCGCACAGCTGGTCGCGCTGGATGCGCCAGACGCTGATCACCGCCGACGAGGTGGTGATCGTGGCCGCGCCCGACCTGGCCTCGCTGCGCAACGCCAAGAACATCATCGACCTGGTGCGCCAGGCCCGACCGAACGACACGCCGCCGCGGCTGGTGCTGAACCAGGTCGGGCTCCCGGGCCGCCCCGAAATCCCGCTGAAGGAATTCGCGGCTGCCCTGGGCGTCCATCCGTCGATGATCATTCCCTTCGACGCCAAGGTCTTCGGCGAGGCGGCCAACAACGGCCAGATGATCCTCGAGGCCGGACCCAAGTCCAAGGCCGCCGA
>CAMLNT010000016.1 GCA_946481425.1 uncultured Brevundimonas sp. | reverse complement strand
GGGGCGACGATCAGGCAGCGCTGGCCCTTGCCGAGCGGCGCCACGATGTCGATGACCCGTCCAGACCGGTCCTTCAGGGTCGGGTCCTGGATTTCCATGTGCAGCCGCTCATTGGGATAGAGCGGGGTCAGGTTGTCGAAATTGACCTTGTGGCGGACGTTCTCGGGGTCCTCGAAATTGATCGAGTCGACCTTGAGAAGGGCGAAATAACGCTCGCCTTCACGGGGTCCGCGGACGGTGCCCTCGACGGTGTCGCCGGTGCGCAGGCCATAGCGCTTGATCTGGGACGGGGAGACATAGACGTCGTCGGGGCCCGACAGATAGTTGGCGTCCGCCGAGCGCAGGAAGCCGAAGCCGTCCTGCAGGACCTCCAGCACGCCGCCGGCGGAGATCTGGACCTCCTCGTCAGCGAGGGTCTTCAGGATGGCGAAGAGCAGGTCCTGCTTGCGCAGGTTCGAAGCGTTCTCGACCTCCAGTTCCTCGGCGAAGGCGACCAGTTCGGCCGGCGTCTTGTCCTTCAGTTCGGACAGGGCGATGCGCTGGTTGGAGGCCTGGCCGTCTTCGGCGGCGTCCACGTCGGCTTCGGCTTCGAGGTCGGCGTCGATCAGGGATTCGTCGGTCATGTGTTCTGGATTTCAGGTGCGCGCGCGAATCGGTCCTCGGGCGCCGTTCAGGACTGTGCGCTTTGAAATCGCGCGGTGTTTTTGGATGAGGCCGCGCCGCGAAGGGAGCGATGCAGGCCTGGAGAGAGGTGGGAAAGCGCCGTCTCCGCCCTCGAAGACCAACGCCTGGACCTAGCGGAACCACATGGGGGCGGTCCCGTCAAGGCATGGCGTCTAGCCGAAGGTCCATTCGGTCGTGACCGAAAGCACCATCACGATGGCCAGAAGGAAGGGGATTTCGTTGGTCATCCGCCAGAACCGGCCGGTGCGAACCGAGGTCCCGGCGTCGATCCGCCGCTTCTCGGCCAGGAGGTAGTGATGCCAGCCGGTCAGGGCAATGACGCCGACCAGCTTGGTCGCCATCCAGGGCTGGGCAAGGAACGACCAGTCCGCGCCGTTCCCCGACCGGATCCAGACCAGCCAGGCGCCGAAGATCCAGGCCAGGGTCATGGCGGGGCCGAGGATGATCTTGAGCAGCCTCTGCTGCCAGAGGCGTAGAAGCGCCTGCATGTCGGACTTCAGCGGCTCGGGCTTGCCGGCCTGCTCGGCGTCGTAGGCGAACAGGCGCGGCAGGAAGAGCAGCCCGGCCATCCAGGCGATCACGGCCAGGATATGCAGGCCACGGGCGACGTCGTACCAGCTCATGCGTCGATTCTTCCGGCCCGGCAGGGGCAGGCGGCGAAGTCCGCGGGGCACCCCGGCCCGTAGGGCGCGATGGACGGTCCGGCCGACCGCACCGCGGCGGCGAGGGTCTCGATGAAAGCCGGCGTAACGCCCACCGCCGGCGCCCGCAGATAGGGGGCAAGCCCCAGACCGTCCGCAAGATGGCGGTATTCAATATCGAGCTCGACCAGGGTCTCGATGTGCTCGGAGACGAAGGCGATCGGGGCGAGGACCACGCCGACGCCATCCTTCGCCGCCTGTTCGAGCGCCTCGGGCGTGGACGGTCCCAGCCATTTCATCGGCCCGACGCGGCTCTGGTAGCAGACCTGCCAGTCGGCCAGCTCGAGCCGTTCGGCCAGCGCCCGGGCCGTCATCTCCACCTGGGCCTGATAGGGATCGCCGCGGCGCGTGATCACGCTTTCCGGCACACCGTGGGCTGAGAAAAGCACCCGGACCGGCGCCGAACCGGCCTCGGCCAGTTTCTGGCGGATCAGCAGGGCCTGCGCCTCGATCCAGCCGGCCGCGGCCGGATAGCAGCACACCGCCGAGACCTGTCCCGGCCCGCGGTAAGCCTCGTTCCAGGCTTTTAGGGACGAGGCGGTCGTGGTGGTCGAGAACTGCGGATAGAGCGGCAGCAGCACAATGCGGTCGGGCTGGAAGGCCTCGACTTCCCGGGCCGTGTGCTCGGTGAACGGCCGCCAGTAGCGCATGGCCACAAAGACCCGGACCTCGTCGGCGGCTCCGGACAGTGCGTCCTGGAGGGCGCCAGCCTGTTTGAAGGTCTCGGGCAGAAGCGGCGAGCCGCCGCCCATCAGGGCGTAGTTGGCCTGGGCCGACGCTTCGCGCCGCTTGGCGATGAAGGCGGCGAGCGGCTTTCGAATGAAGCCCGGCAGGCCGATGATGGCCGGGTCCGAGAACAGATTCTGCAGGAATGGCCGCACGTCGGCCTGGCCGTCGGGCCCTCCGAGATTGAACAGGACAACGGCGAGGCGGCTCATCCCTTGATCCGATTGAGGGTCTGTTCGACGTGGGCGATCGGGGTGTCGGGCAGGATGCCATGGCCGAGATTGAAGACCCACGGGCCCTGTCCCCAGGCCGCGATCAGCTCATCGATGCGGCGGTCCAGCGCAGGGCCGCCGGCTCTGAGCAACAGGGGATCGAGCGCGCCCTGGATCGGCTTGATGCGCTGGACGGCCTGACCGACCGCGAGCGGACAGGCCGTGTCGAGGCCCACCGCCTGGACGCCGATCTCGCGGGCGTAGCGTTCGGCCAGGGCCGCCGAGCCGCGCGGGAAGCCAATCAGGGGCTGGTCCACGCCCAGCTCACGCAAACGGGACACCAGCGCCCTGTGCGGCCGGAGCACCAGGCGTTCGAACAGGTCGTCGGGCATGCCCTCGGCCCAGCTCTCGAAGATCTGCAGCGCCTGGGCGCCGGCCTCGGCCTGCATCTTCAGGTACCAGGCGCTGGCCTCGACCAGGATGTCCAGGAGGGCGTCGACCTTGTCAGGTTCGGCATAGGCGTAGGTCCGGGCCTGGGCGCGTTCGCCCTTGCCGATCGTTCGGGCCACGCCGTCCAGCATGTAGGTCGCGACCGTCCAGGGTGCGCCCGCAAAGCCGATCAGGGCCTGGTCAGGGTTCAGACCCTGACGGACGAGCCCGAGCGTCTGGCCGACCTGCGACAGGGCCGCGCCCGAACCCGGCGCCAGATCGCGCATCCGGTCCAGGTCCGGCAGGGCGCCGAGACGGGGGCCTTCACCGGCCTCGAACCAGACCTCCTGCCCCAGCGCCCGGGGGATCAGCAGGATGTCGGCGAAGACGATCGAGGCGTCGAACGGGAACCGGCGCAGCGGCTGCAGCGTCGCCTCCGCCGCCATCTCCGGGTTCAGACAGAAGGCGATGAAGTCTGGGGCCTGGGCGCGCAGAGCCCGGTACTCGGGCAGGTAACGACCGGCCTGACGCATGAACCAGACGGGAGGGCGAGCCTGGGCCTCGCC
Organism: uncultured Brevundimonas sp.; assembly: GCA_946481425.1. The sequence continues at coordinate 18,225 of CAMLNT010000016.1, read as the reverse complement.
GGCGAGAACGGACAGGAACGGGGGGCGAGAAGCCATGGCCGTCCTCTAGGGCCCTCCCGGAGAAGGCTCAATCCCTCTCAAGAAAAGAGGATTCAAGAAGGGTGGTCAGGATTCGTAGAGGGCTTGGATTGTGGGGGAAACCACGCCCCGCCCAGACGCGGCGCCCGCAGGTCCCACAGGCTTTCGTGACGGAACGGCGCCGCATTCACAGGGCTGGGGAAAATGGGGACGGTTAAGAAAGGATTAAGGAATCCTTGATGAAGTCTTAACGGCTCCAAAACGGTCGCCTGGGCGCCGTCGTGAAAACGTCGGATTCATCCACGGATGTGGGTGAGGCCTCCGACTGTCCGAAGCAGACTCGTGGACAACCCGGGCGCTCATCCACGGTCATCCATGGTGCGAAGGCTTCAAAGCCGCGCTAGGGTTCTTTCACCCAGACTTCGCCCCCAGCCGAGCCCCGCTTGTCCACAGACGCCCCCCCGAATCCGGAAAGACGTACAGAGGGCGCGCCGCGGCGCTTCTCGACCTATTTCCACGTCCACCTGGTGTCGGACTCGACCGGTGAGACCCTTAACGCCATGGCCAAGGCGGTGGTCGCCCGCTTCGAAGGCGTCATTCCGATCGAGCACATCTATGCGTTGGTGCGCTCGCCCAAGCAGCTCGAGCGGGTCCTGGTCGAGATTGAGTCCCAGCCAGGCATCGTCCTGCACACCCTGGTCGACCCGGAACTGAGGGGCATGCTGGAACAGGGCTGCCGCAAGCTCGGCATGCCGCAGGTAGGCGCGCTGGATCCGCTGGTGACGGTCTTGTCGGGCTATCTCGGCGCGGCGCTCTCAAGCCGGGTCGGCGCCCAGCACGCGCTGGACCACGACTATTTCGAGCGGATGAGCGCGCTGGACTTCGCCATTCACCACGACGACGGCCAGGGGCTCGGCGAACTCGAGCGGGCCGATGTGGTGCTGGTGGGTGTCAGCCGGACCTCCAAGACCCCAACCTGCGTCTATCTGGCCCACCGCGGCATCCGGGCCGCCAATGTGCCGCTCGTCCCGACCCAGGATCCGCCCGCCTCCCTGTCGCTTCTGAAGAACCCGCTGGTGGTGGGTCTCGTTGTGTCGCCGGACCGGTTGGTGTCGATCCGGCGCAACCGCCTGCAGCACCTCGGGGTCGAGCCAGACACCGACTACGTCGACACCGACCGGGTGCGCGAAGAGACGGTGCGGGCGCGCAGGCTGTTCGAACGGCTGGGCTGGCCTGTCATCGACGTCTCGCGCCGTTCGGTCGAGGAAACGGCGGCGCAGGTCATCAACCTGATCAACGAGCGCCGCTCGGGCCGGCTGGGCGCGCCGCAATGAGCCTGATCCTGGCCAGCCGCAGCACGGCTCGAAAGGCGATGCTTCAGGCCGCAGGCCTGACCATCGAACTCGATCCGGCCGATGTGGACGAGGCCGCGACCAAGGGCCGGCTGCTGTCGGAAGGGGGCGACGCCCTGTCCGTTGCCATGGCGTTGGCGGGCGAAAAGGCGCTGGCCGTGTCGCGGCGTCATCCGGGCCGGCTGGTGCTGGGCGCCGACCAGACGCTGGAGCAGGACGGAACACTCTACGACAAGGCCGCCAGCCTCGATGAGGCGCGCGCGCGGCTGAAGATCTTCTCGGGTCAGACCCACAGTCTGCATTCCGGCGCGGCGCTGGCGCGCGACGGGGCTGTGATCTGGACCCACGTGGACACGGCGACCCTGAAGGTCCGGCCGCTGTCGCACGGGTTCATCGACGGCTATCTGGCGCGCAACGAGGCGGCGGCGCTGTCGTCGGTCGGGGGCTACTGGCTGGAAGGCGAGGGGGCTCAGCTCTTCGAACGGGTCGAGGGGGACTATTTCACCGTGCTCGGCCTGCCGCTCCTGCCGCTGATGGGCTTCCTGCGCGAGATCGGGGAGCTCGCCGCGTGAAGGTCGCCGCCGTGGTTGGCCGGCCCATCGCCCATTCGCTCAGCCCGACGATCCATACGGCCTGGCTCGCGGCGCTCGGGATCGAGGGGCGGTATGTCGCGCTGGAGCCGGAGACACCGGATGCCTTTCGCGTCCTGCTCGAAGCCGGTGACCTGGCTGGCTGCAACGTCACCGCGCCCTACAAAGGCGACGCCTTCGACTGGGCCCTCCAGGCGGGCGCCGTGATCGGTTCGGAGGCAGTGGCGGCCGGGTCGGTGAACCTGCTGGTGCTAGACGGCGCGGTCCGCGCCGAAAGCACCGACGGCCAGGGCATGATTGGCGCGATCCGTGAACAGGCGCCGCAGCTCGATATCGCATCAACTTCAGCCGTCTTGCTGGGCGCCGGCGGCGCGGCGCGGGCGGCGGTCCATGCGCTGAAGGCCGAGGGCGTGGCCGACATCCGGGTGGTGAACCGGACCGTGCAGAAAGCCCGCGAGCTGGCGTCCGGCTTCGACGACGGCGTTTCGGCCTGGTCGCTCGAGGACGTCGCGGCGGCGCTGGACGGGAGTCATCTATTGATCAACGCCGCATCCAGCATCGATCCGCCCGACCTGGCGCCGATGGCGGCGGGCGGCGCGGTGCTGGACATGACCTATCGGCCGCTGGAAACGCCCCTGCTGGCGAAGGCCATGGCAAGGGGGATGGCGCGGGTGGACGGGCTGGCCATGCTGATCGGGCAGGCGCGGCCCAGTTTCGCGGCTTTGTTCGGGGCGCCGGCGCCCGACATCGATGTCCGCGCGATCTGCCTGAAGGCGCTGGAGGTTGAAGCGTGAGGATCATCGGCCTGACCGGCTCCATCGGCATGGGCAAGTCCACGACCCTGCGCCTGTTCGCCGAGGCGGGCTGCGCGACCTGGGATGCGGACGCGGCCGTGCACAGGCTCTATGCGCCGGGCGGCGCCGCCGTGGGCCCGGTCGAGGCGCTGTTTCCCGGCGTGACGAGCGAGGCCGGCGGGGTCGACAGGGCCGCCCTGTTCGAGCGTCTGCAGACCGATCCGGACGGTTTCCAGCGCCTCGAGGCGGTGGTGCACCCGCTTGTCCGGGCGGACCGGGAAGCCTGGCTGGCGGCCGCCCATGCCGAGAACCGCGCCTTTGCCGTCGTCGATGTGCCGTTGCTGTTCGAGACCAACGCCCATGATCAGGTCGAGGTGGTCGTGGTCGTCTCGGCGCCGGCGCACGATCAGCGTCGCCGGGTCCTGGCGCGGCGCGGCATGACGGCCGAGCGCTTCGAACAGATCCTGGCGCGCCAGACGCCGGACGAGGAGAAGCGCCGCCGCGCCGACTTCGTCGTCGAAACCGGCCACGGGGTGGAGACAGCCCGCCGGCAGGTCGGCGAGATCCTGGCGCTCCTGTCCACACCTGGATGGCGCTCAAGGCGCCCGGACGCCCTTCACAGGCTCGCCGAACCGGGCGAGTAAGGGCCATGCGTGAAATCGTTCTCGACACCGAGACCACCGGCTTCGACCCGCGTCAGGGCCACCGGATGGTCGAGATCGGCTGTATCGAGCTGGAAAACCTGACGCCGACCGGGCGGACCTTCCATACCCTCATCAATCCGGATCGGATCATCGAGGCCGAGGTCGTGCGCGTGCACGGCATCACCAACGAGAAGGTCAAGGATTCCCCGAAGTTCGCCGAGATCGCCGACGACCTGCACGCCTTCATCGGCGACTCGCCGATCATCGCCCACAACGCGACGTTCGACCGCAACTTCGTCAACTTCGAGCTGGAGCTCTGCGGGCGGATGATCCTGCAGGACCTGCAGTGGATCGACACCCTTCAGCTGGCCCAGAAGCGCTTTCCGGGCATGGCCAATTCACTCGACGCCCTTTGCAAGCGCTTCAAGGTGTCGTTGGCCGAGCGGACCCTTCACGGCGCCCTGATCGACGCGCGCCTGCTGGCCTCGGTCTATCTGGAGCTAAAGGGCGGACGCGAGCGGGTGCTTGACCTGTCAGGGCCGGCGCCGGTGGCTGCGGCCGTGGTGGCCGGCGTCTCGACCTACGGCCAGCGGCCCAGGCCGCTGGCGCAGATGTCATCCCAGGAAGAGCGGGCCCGGCACGCCGCCTTCCTGAAGGCGACCCTGCCGGACCTTAGCCTGTGGACCCGGCTCGCGCCGGAAATCGCCGACTAGCGAAAGAGGCTTACGCCTGACCTTCGGCCGGCGCCGCGGCGAGCGGCGCGCCGCCCTGCCCCTGGCGGGCGCGGTATATGGCGGCGAAGTCCAGCGGATCCAGCTGGAAGGGCGGATAGAAGCCGCCGTCCGCCGAGGCGCGCGAAATTATCTCGCGGGCGAACGGGAACAGGTAACGCGGACATTCGATCAGCAGGAAGGGCTCCATGTCCTTCTCGGGCACGCCGGCGATCTGGAAGACGCCGCCGTAAACCAGCTCGATCTGGAACATCGGATTGTTCTCGATCGAGGCGCCGACCGAGAGCTTGAGCTCGACCTCGAACAGATTGTCCTGGCGGCCCTTGGCGTTCAGCTCGACCGCCATGTCGATGCCGGGCTTGCCGTCGACGCGCAGGCTGTCGGGCGCGCGCGGGTTCTCGAACGAGAGGTCGCGCACATACTGCACGAGCACGCGCATCTGCGGGCCCTGCGGGGCGCCTTGCGGGGCGGCGCCGGTGTCGGCGAGCGGCTGGTCGGTCATATGAAGTCTCTGGGACAAGGAACCTTGAGGCGGCGGCGCCTATCATGCGAGGGCCACCGGCGCAACGCCGCTCGCTCGGGCGTCGCCTTGCGTTCGCGCCTTCGGATGCTTACTCGATAGGCCGACCTTGTAAGGACTGGACCCGCCTTGGACCCTGCCATCATCCAGATGATCGTCTTCGCCGCCGTCGCCGCGGTGCTGTTGGTCCTGCTCTACAATGTGCTGGGCAAAAAGGTCGGCCGCCAGCCGGAGGACGAGCCGGCGCCCCAGACGGCCGCGCCCGAAACGCCCAACGGACCCGCGCCGTCAGCGCCCCTCTCCCCATCGATGGACCCGGCCGCCGCCGAGGGCGCGGCCCAGCTCAAGGCGCGCGATCCGGCCTTTGACGCGTCGCGGTTCCTCGATGGCGCGCGCCAGGCCTATGAGACCATCGTCACGGCCTTCCACGCGGGCGACCGCGACACCCTGCGCCCGCTGCTGGCCCAGCCCGTCATGTCGTCGTTCGAGAAGGCCATGAGCGAGCGAGAGGCCCAGGGCCGCACCGAGCAGGCCGAACTGCCCCATCCGCCACGCGCGGACCTCGACCACGCCGAGGCCGAGGGCGATCTCGCCCGCGCCCGGGTGCGGTTCCTGGCCGAGATCCGCAACGCGATCACCCATGACGGCGTGACGACGACCGAGGAACGCCGCACGGCCGAACTGTGGACCTTCGAGCGCCGCATCGGCTCGGGCGATCCGAACTGGGTGCTTGCCCGGGTGGAGGCGGCCCAGGCGTGATGCGCCTCCTGGCCCTCGCCGCCGCGTGCCTGACGCTGGCGGCGTGCGCGACCTCCGCGCCGGTTCCCGTCCAGCCCGACATCCCCGTCCCGCCCATGCCGCCCCCGCCGGTCGGACCCGGCGTCAGCCCCGCCAACCTGCCGGGCTGGGCGGAGGAGGATCATCTCTCGGCGCTGGAGGCGTGGGCCGAGACCTGCCATGTGGCCCGCGATGCGAGCTATCAGACCGCCTGCCAGGCCGCGCGGGTCCTGCCGGCGGGCGACCGCGAAGCGGCCCGCACCTTCCTCGAGACCTTCTTCGTGGTCGAGCGCGGCGAGGACGAGGGCCTGCTGACCGCCTATTTCGCGCCGGAATACGAGGCGCGGCGGTTCCGCACCGGGGAATTCGATACGCCGGTTCTGGCCCGCCCCCTCGATCTGGTGGCCGACGGCACGGTGAGCCGCCAGCGCCTCGCCGACGGAACGCTCATCCCCTATCCGCCGCGCGCCGAGATCGACGAGGCGGACGCGGCCCCGATCGCGTGGATGCGGGCCGAGGACCTCTTCTTCATGCAGATCCAGGGGTCCGGCTATCTGACCTTCGAGGACGGGACGACGGCGCGGGCGGCCTTCGCGGCCCACAACGGCCAGACCTTCGTCGGCATCGCCCGGCCCATGGCCGAGCGGGGCCTGCTGCCGGCCAATGGCACCAGCGGCGAGGCGATCCGGAGCTGGCTGGCCGCCCATCGCGGCGCCGAGGCCCGCGAAGTGATGAACCTGAACCCGCGCTACGTCTTCTTCCGGCTCGAGCCCGACGACGGGCGCGGGCCGACCGGCGCCGCGGGCGTCCCCCTGATCGCGGGCCGGTCCATCGCGGTCGATCCGACCCAGTGGTCCTATGGTGACCTCGTCTGGATCGATGCGCCGCAGGGCGATCTGGTCGGCGCGGACCGGGGCTATCGAGGCCTGGTCACGGCGCTCGACACCGGCGGCGCCATTCGCGGGGCCGTTCGCGCGGATTTCTATGTCGGGCGCGGGCCGGAAGCCGGGCTCCAGGCCGGGCGGGTCAGGCATCCCCTGCGGATGTGGCGGCTGACGCCGCGCTCCTGACGTCATTCCGGCCAAGGCGCGCAGCGTCGTAGAGCCGGGGCCCAAGCGCGATGAAGCCGCTGGCGTTCAGGTCCGGATCTCGGACTTCGCCTTCGTCCGGTGTGACGGCCTTTAGCGGCCGCGCGACAGTCCGCCCAGAATTCCGCGGAAGATCGCGCGCCCGATCTGCGACCCCACGGACCGCGCCACCGACTTCGTGAAGGCCTCCGCCGTGGATTGCCGGTTCGACCGGCGCGGCGCGGCGGGGGCGCGTTCGCGCGTGCCGCCGCCGGACGAGGAGCGGGCGCGGGGCCGGGGCTGATCACGCTCGGCCTGATCGAGCCGGTCCATGCGCGCGTCGCGGGCCTTTTCGGCCTCCTCGGCCTGGGCCTCGGTCTCGGCCCGGCGCTGGAGCATCTCGTGGGCGGATTCGCGATCGACCTCGGTGTCGTAGAGGCCCTTCACCGGGCTTGAGCCCTGGACCGTCGCGCGCTCAGTGTCGGTCGCCGGGCCGAGGCGCGAGTTCGGCGGCCGGATCAGGGTTTTCTGCACGACTGACGGCGCGCCCTTGTCCTCGAGCGTCGAAACCAGCGCCTCGCCGACCCCCAGTTCCTGAATGGCGGTGGCGGTGTCGAAGGCGGGATTGGGCCGGAAGCTGTCCGACGCCGCCTTCAGGCCGCGCTGCTCGGCGGGCGTATAGGCGCGCAGGGCGTGCTGGATGCGGTTGCCGAGCTGGGCCAGGACGCTGTCGGGAATGTCGGCCGGGTTCTGGGTGACGAAATAGATGCCCACGCCCTTGGACCGGATCAGGCGCACGACCTGTTCGATCTTCTCCATCAGGCCGCGGGGCGTGTCGCGGAACAGCAGATGCGCCTCGTCGAAGAAGAAAACGAGCCTGGGCTTATCCGGGTCGCCGATCTCCGGGAGCTGCTCGAACAGCTCCGACAGCAGCCACAGCAAAAAGGTCGAATAGAGCCGGGGGCTGTTGATCAGGGTGGTCGCGTCCAGCACCGAGACGACGCCCTTGCCGTCCGCGGTGGTGCGCATCAGGTCCTCCAGCTTCAGCGCCGGTTCGCCGAAGAAGGCTTGGCCGCCCTGGTCTTCCAGCTGGAGGATGGCCCGCTGGATGGCCGCGATCGAGGCCGGCGCCACGTGGCCGTACTGTCGGCCGATCGCGTCGGCGTTCTCCGACACATGGCCGAGCATGGCGCGGAGGTCGTCCAGATCGAGCAGCAGCAGGCCCTCGGCGTCGGCCACGCGGAACACGACTGACAGGACCGCTTCCTGAACGTCATTGAGCTCCAGCATCCGGGCCAGCAGCAGCGGCCCGACCTCCGAGACGGTCGCGCGGACCGGATGGCCCTTTCTGCCGAACAGGTCCCAGAAGATGGTGGGAGCGGCGGCGGGGGTGATCGTCACGCCAATCTGTTCGGCCCGCGCCAGCAGCTTTTCGTTCGGCGTCCCGACCTGGCTGATGCCCGAGAGGTCACCCTTGATGTCGGCGGCGAAGACCGGGACCCCGGCGTCCGAGAAGCCCTGGGCCATGATCTGGAGCGTGACCGTCTTGCCCGTACCCGTCGCGCCGGCGACCACGCCGTGACGATTGGCGCGGTGGAACAGCAGGGTCTCGGCCTTTTCGGACTGGCCCAGATACAGGCCCGGGGTGGACGTCTCGCTCATGCCGATCGCCTTTCGAAAACCTGCGCCAGACGTAGCGCGGCGCCCGCAGTGAAACCAGTGTGATTGACCGCGCGTTGGCTGAACAGCAAAGGTTCGTCATGCCGCTCAAACTTCCGAAGATATCGCTCAAGAAGACGGGCTCGCCCCGGCAGCCGGAGCCCGCGCCCCTGCCGGGTCCGCCGGTGGAGGGGTCGAGCGTGACGCGCAACGCCACCGCCGTGATCGCCGTCGTTGTCGCCGGCGCGGCCCTGTTCTGGCTGAGGGACATCCTGACCCCCCTCGCCATGGCGGTGTTCCTGATGGTCATGATCGACGGGGTGACGCGCTGGGTGGCCGAGCGGCTGCCCGTGCCGTCCTGGTCGGTCGCCTGGGTGTCGGCGATCCTGATCTTCCTGACCTTCGCAGGCTCTATCTGGGTCATCGTCGACGGCCTGGCGGGCATCATCGCCCAGAGCCGGGGCATCGGTGGCCGCGTCGATCACATCATCGCCGACGTGGCAGGTCTGTTCGGCATGACGACCCCGCCGGCGGCCGGCGAACTGCTGCAGCAGATCGATCTGGCGGGTTATGCGGGCCGTGCCGCCCTGACGACCCAGTCGGTGCTGGGCGGCCTGTTCTTCGCCCTGGTCTATCTCGGCTTCCTGATGACGGCGCGCGGGTCGTTCCGCAAGAAGATCGTGGCCCTGTTCCCGCTGCGCGATGATCGGCATGAGGCCATGCAGGTGTTCGAACGCATGCGCGGCGGGGTCGAGGGTTACCTTTGGGTCCAGACGGTCACAGGCGTGATGATCGCCTTCGCCGCCTGGCTGGTGATGGTCATAGTCGGCCTCGACAACGCCTTGTTCTGGGCCTTCCTGATCTTCATCGTCGGCTACATACCGGTCATCGGGGGCGCGATTGCGGGGCTGGCCCCGCCGCTGTTCGCCCTGGTCCAGTTCGACACCTACTGGCAGCCGCTGGCCCTGTTGCTGGCCCTGCAGGGCATCCTGTTCATCGTCGGCAATTTCATCCAGCCGCGGATGCAGGGCGACAACCAGAACATCGACCCCGTCGCCGTGCTGCTGTTCCTGGCCCTGTGGAGCGCGCTCTGGGGCGTGGCCGGCGCCTTCCTGTCGACGCCCATCGCGGTCATGGTCATGGCCATCACGGCCGAGTTCAAGGGAACGCGCTGGATCGCGGTCCTGTTGTCAGGCGACGGCGAGCCCTATCCGGACGAGCCGCACGAGCGGAATTTGATCGGAGAGGCCAGGGCGCGAAAACGGGCCGAGGAGGCCGCGGTCACAAGTTCGTGATGGCGCCTCTTTAATTCCGGTGTGGCGTTCCTACATCTGTTCAAGACGGCGGCTCGTCCCCTCCCCCCAAGGAGCCGCCGGCCCGGTGACCGGACCCGTCCCCCCGATCCGGTCACCCACAGACGCTCCGGTCACCCTTGTCGGCCGGACGCCAAACGGAACCGCCGGCGGTCTTCAGGATCGCCGGCGGTTTTCGTTTCAGCCCCGCGCCTTCAGCCAGTCCGTCGAGCGCATCTCGTGCAGCCGCGACGCCGTGCGTTCGAACTCGAAGGCGCCGATCCCGGATCGGTAGAGATCGTCCGGCCCGGCCCCGGCCAGCACCACCAGCCGCGTCCCAGCCTCGTAGAGGGCGTCGACCAGGGTCACGAAGCGCCGCGCCGCCTCCTTGCGCTCGGGCGTCAGGACCGGGACGTTCTCCAGGAACAGGGTGTCGAATCGCTCGCCCAGGGCCAGATAGTCCGAGGCCCCCAGCGGCCGGTCGCACAGGGCGTCGAAGGTCTCGCGCGCCATGGAGCCGGTCGTGCGGGCGATGACCGTCTGGCGGCCCGCGACTTCCAGCACCGCCGGGGCCTCCTCGGCCTGGCCCTTCAGGTCGGCCCAGAGGGCGTCGAAGTCGCCCGCCTCCTCCGGCCCGAACCAGACCCGCGCCTGTTTCAGCCGCTCCAGCCGCCAGTCGCGCTCCCCGGTCAGGGCCACGACGCGGCATCGCTCCCGGATCATGTCGATGAAGGGGACAAAGAGCTGGCGGTTGATGCCGTCCTTGTAGAGATCGTCCGGCGGCCGGTTCGAGGTCGCGACAAGCACCACCTCCTCCTCGAACAGCGCCTCGAACAGCCGGCCCAGGATCATGGCGTCGGCGATGTCGGTGACCTGCAGCTCGTCGAAACAGAGCAGCCGGGCCTCGGACGCGATCAGCTTGGCCAGGGGCGCGATCGGGTCGTCGCCGCGATGCGTGCCGAACAAGGCCCTGCGTGCCGCCTTGTCGCCCGCGCGCCACACGGCGATCCGCTGATGCACCTGCGCCATGAAGGCGTGAAAGTGCGCGCGGCGTTTTCTCGGCTCGTCCACCGTCGAGAAGAACAGATCCATCAGGAGCGACTTGCCGCGACCCGGCGGGGAATAGAGGTACAGGCCCTGGATCGGCGCGCCCCCGCCGAAAAGGCGGAGCTTCGGCCGGGCCTCGATCGCGGTCTCGACCTCCGCCAGGGCTTGAAGCGCCGGTGCCTGGCTGGGATCGGGCGTCAGGCGGCGCTGGTCGATGAGGGCCTGATAGGCTTCGGCGACGTCGATCGGCATGGCATGGGGCTTAACGCCTGATTTTGCCGACGCAAGGCGATTGCGCTTTCGCGGGATCGGCCTAATTGCGAAGCCGACGGCGGCCCCTTGTCCTCTTCCCGCCGTCTCCAGGAGATCGAGATGGGCTATCGCGTCGCCGTCGTGGGCGCTACCGGCAATGTCGGCCGTGAGATGATGGCCATCCTCGAGGAGCTCGAGTTTCCGGTCGACGAGATCTACGCCGTCGCCTCGCGCCGTTCGAAAGGCGCCGAAGTCGCCTATGCCGACCGCACCCTGAAGTGTGAGGTCCTGGACACCTTCGACTTCTCGAAGGTCGACATCGTTCTCATGAGCGCCGGCGGCGACGTGAGCCGCGAATGGTCCGAGAAGATCGGCCAGCAGGGCCCGATCGTCATCGACAACTCCTCGGCCTTCCGCATGGACCCGGACGTGCCGCTGATCGTGCCGGAGGTGAACCCCGACGCGATCCATCTGGCGAAGAAGAAGAACATCATCGCCAATCCGAACTGTTCGACGGCCCAGCTGGTGGTGGCGCTCAAGCCCCTGCACGACGCCGCCCGCATCAAGCGCGCGGTGGTGGCGACCTATCAATCCGTCTCCGGAACCGGCAAGGCGGCCATGGACGAGCTGTGGAACCAGACCAAGGCCATCTACGGGCTCGGCGACGCGACCCCCAAGGTCTATCCCAAGCAGATCGCCTTCAACGTCCTGCCCTTCGCGGGCGACCTCAAGTCGGAGGGCTACACCTCCGAAGAGGAAAAGATGTGGAAGGAGACGGCCAAGATCCTCGATCCGGATATCCGGCTCACCGTCACCTGCGTGCGCGTCCCGGTCTTCGTCGGCCACTCCGAGGCGGTCAACGTCGAGTTCGAGGAGCCCCTGGACGCCGAGGACGCGCGCGACATCCTCCGGGACGCCCCGGGCGTGCTGGTCGTCGACAATCCGCTGGAAGACGGCTGGGTGACCCCGGTCGAGGCGGCCGGCGAGTTCGCCGTCTATGTCTCGCGTATCCGCAACGACCCGACCGTGGAGTTCGGCCTGAACCTCTGGGTCGTGTCGGACAACCTGCGCAAGGGCGCCGCCCTGAACGCGGTCCAGATCGCCCAGCTGCTGGACGAACAGGGCGTCATCACTCCCAAGGGCGGATACCGCTCGATCACAATCTAGGGGGCGGGTGACTTCCCCCGCCGCGCCCGAACCGTCGGAAGCCCGCGCGGCCCTCGTCGCGGGCGTGGGCTGCTACGCGGTCTGGGGCTTCGTGCCGCTGGTGTTCCAGCAGATGGCGGCCTTCGGCGCCGATCCGCTGGAGATCATGGCCCACCGCGTCCTGTGGGGCGTGGTCTGGGCCGCGCTCCTGGTGCTGGCGGCCAAACAGGTCCCGCAGGTCGGCGCCATCCTCACCGACCGTCGCACCCTGATGTGGCTGGTGGCCTCGACCGTCCTTATCGCGATCAACTGGACGGTCTATGTGCTGGCGGTGAATACGGGCCGGACGCTCGACGCCTCACTCGGCTACTATCTCAATCCGCTGCTCAACATGGCCGCTGGCGCCTGGTTGTTCCGTGAACGGATCGACCGATGGGGCGGCGCCGCGATCGCCCTGGCCGCCGTCGGGGTGATCCTTCAGGCCGTGGCCCTGGGCCATCCGCCGTGGATCTCGCTGATCCTGGCCTTCTCGTTCGCCGGCTACGGCGTAATCCGCAAGCGCGTGAAGGCCGACGCTCAGTCGGGTCTTTTCGTCGAATGCCTGCTGCTGGCCCCGATCGGCCTGATCTGGGTGCTGATGATCGAGGCCCAGGGGATCGGACACTTTACCGACAGCCCGGCCTCGATGATGTGGCTGCTGGCGGCCGGTCCGACCACCGTCCTGCCCCTGGCCCTGTTCGCCTGGGCCGCGCGTCGGATGCCCCTGTCGACCATGGGCTTCCTGCAATTCATCGCTCCGACCATCGCCTTCGTAATCGGCGTGTCACAGGGCGAGCCCTTCGGCTGGCTACGCGGCGTCTCCTTCGCCTTCATCTGGGCGGGCGCAGCGGTCTATGCAGCCGGTGCTCTGATGCGGTCACGGGCGGCCAGAACCATCGCCTAAGGCGCGGCCGGTCCGTCCGCGTCTGGCTCCGCGGAGATCTGGAAGGGCGGAGGAGCCATCCCGGCCACGCACGATGTATCCAAGCTTACCGCGTCGGCCGTTTCATAGAACCGCACCAGGACTGCGTCGAAGCAGGTGTCGATGCCGGAGAGACCGTCGATGATGTGACCGCCATGTTCCAGCGTGATGACGCGGCTGTTCGGCAGGGTCTGCGATGCGAGCTCTGCGAGGTCCGGTGGTGTCACGGGGTCCAGGCGGCCGGCGATAAACAGGATCGCCGCGTCGTCGTGAACCGGTTCGAAAAAGCTCTCATCGATCTGCGCGACCGGCCACGCAGCGCAAGCGGAGCGCTGGCGGGACAGCCGATAATCTCCCAACACCGTAGCGCGTGCAGCCGCGGCGGCGGCCTCGTAATCAAGGTGGGCCATCGCCTCGGAGCAGACCACGGACATGAAGAGTCCGTCGGCCAAGATCGAAGGCGCTGCTTCGGCGGTCGCCGCATAGAACGGGCCCAAGTCCCCGTCGGCCGCCTGTCGGACAATGTAGGGAATCTGGCGCGCGCCGGTCGCTGTATAGGCGAGGGACCTCAGCCGTTCCAGGAACACCTCCGGCAGCGGTGCGTCCTCTATGGAAGTGAGGCCCGTGACGGCCCGCTGCAGGTCACCGGCGGGGTCGGGGAAGGCGCCCGCACACAGCGCGTCCGCCGCGCAATCCTCGAACAGAAGCCTCAACGCGCGCTCACCAGCCGGAGCGTGGCCGCTGGGTGGTCGGGTGGTGGCCGGGGCTGCGCCCATCAGAACGGCTGCGCGGACCGCATCTGGAAATGCCGCCATGAAACGCAGGGCGACTGTCGTGCCGTAAGACAGCGCGAAAATATCGATCTCGCCATGCCCCAGAGCCTGGCGCACGGCGTCCATGTCTCTGACCGTATTGTCTGTGCTGTATTGGTCCAGAGCGGCTGTTGAAAGCAGGCGATCGCGGCAGGCGCCGACGGCTGCAGGGTCCAGCATCGGGGCATAACGTGTCTCCGGCCCCGCCAGCTCGGGACAGTGCAGAGGATTGGATGCGCCGGTCCCCCTCTGGTCAATCAAGACGACGTCGCGGCTGGCCCAATAGGCCTGGCCGAACATGAGGTAAAACGCAGCGCTCGTCGTGGCGGGCAGGCCCGGGCCGCCGGCTAGATCATAAAGGGGCGTCGAGCCGGGCGTTGGGGCAGCCGCCGGCACAATGACGATGTTCAGCGCGATCCGTCGACCGCCTTCCACGTCCCAGTTCTCCGGCACTTCGACGCGGCCGCACCGTACCGTCTCCGCGATGCGCTCATCGACGCACGGCCTTTCCACGAAAGGTCCGGCTTGCGGCTGTAAGGCGAGGGCGAGTGTGAAGGCAGCGGCGGCCAGCATGTGAACCTCCCCGGAAGGTCCGAACTTGCAGACCCGCATTACGGTTGTCTATGGCGTGACCTGTTTATCCGAGGCTGTCGTACACCGCATCCGTCAGCGCCAGGGGTCGCGGGTCTGCGATGAGATGCGGCGACTGGCGGTTCATGACGTAGCCGATCGACAGCCGCCGATCCTGGTCCGCCAGGGCCATCGATCCGCCCCAGCCGAAATGGCCGACGGTGTTCGGCCCCGCCGCCGTCCCAAACTGGCCGGTGTTGCGCATCAGCCCAGCCGCCCAGGTCAGGTCGAAGGGCAGGACCTTGTCCGGCCCCGACACCCTTGACTTCACGAGGTCGGCCACGCCGTCCGCCGACAGGATCTCGATTCCGCCGACCGTCCCGCCGCAGGCCACGACCGCCATCGCCTTCGCCAGCGCCTCGGCCGTGCCGACCCCGTTGGACCCGGGCAGTTCCACAGCCCGCCACTCCCGGCTGGAAGCGATGCCGCCGCGGTCAAGGAACGCCGCCTTCTTGATGGCGTCGATAGTCCCCAGGTTCGGCGGGGCGTTCGGCTTCTTGATCTCGGCCAGCCGGGGTTCCTCCGCCTCCGGCAGACCGATGTAGAAATCCAGGCCCAGCGGTTCGGCCAGGTCCTCGCGCATCGCCTCGCCCAGCGTCCGTCCGTCCAGCCGCCGGAAGACCTCGCCCGACAGATAGCTCATGGTCGAGGGATGGTAGCCCGAGCCGGTCCCCAGAGGCCACATCGGCGCCTGGGCCGCCAGTCGTCCGGCCAGCATCGGCGGATCGAGCCAGTCCTCAGGCGCGGGCGAGATCGCAAGTCCCGGCAGGCCCGCCTGATGGCTGATCATCTGGCCGAGGGTGACGGCGCCCTTCCCGGCCTGCGCGAATTCGGGCCAGAAGTCCGAAACGGGCGCGTCGTAGGTCGCAAGGCCCCGGTCCACGAGCCGGGCGATCATGATCGCCGACACCGCCTTGGTCGTCGAAAAGACGGTCGCCAGGGTTTCGGGCCCGAACGGGATCGTCCCCGCCAGGTCCGCCGAGCCGCCCATCAGGTCCAGCACTACCTCGCCGTCCACGCAGGCGGTGAAGCGCGCGCCGATCTCCAGGCCCTGGTCGAAATGGGCGGCGAAGCGGTCGCGGACCGCGGCGAGTTGGGGAGGGCAGACGCCGGTGATCTCAGCCATGGCCAAGGCGCTAGGCGAGACGGCGGAGCCTGTCCAGCCGCGACCGGAAACGCTGCGTTCCGAAACGATGTGGTGACGGTTGCCGATTAGGGTCGTCGTTCCTTTCCCCGGGTGAGGCGTTGTGTCCGACCGCTCGATCAGAAATCTCGCCCGGCTTCAGGTTTCCGCCTCGACGACGCGCGTCCTGAATCTGCTGGCCGTCTGGCGCGACCATCATCGCGAGGACGGCTGGCTGGCCCGGCCCCTGTTCGCCAATCCGCAGCTGAACAAGGCCATCATCATCAAGCACCGGCTGCGCCGCGACGAGCGGGACCTGTTCCTGCGCCGTCGCCAGGTCGCGACCAAGGTGGTCATGCCCATCGATCCGCAGGACCTGCGGCTGGGCGGTCGCTACGTCTTCGTCGACCAGATCAACTTCGGCGGCATCCTCAAGGACGTCTTCGGCGCCTCCCTGCCGGAGAAGGACATCGAGACCCTCAAGCTGATCGACCGCCTGCCCTCGCTCGACCCGTTCCTGATGCGCGAGCAGCTCAAGCGCCATGGCCGGGACCCGGACCGTTGCTACTTCGAGCTGACCGAGGGCGACCGCAAACGCATGTTCACCTTCGCCCAGGCCGAGATCGCGCCCCTGGTGACCATGAGCATGGGCGCCAACGACCGCACCGCCAGCCATGCCGCAGTGCTGGTCGGCAAGATCCTCGCCAATGCCGACGGCGAGGAGATGGACCCGCTGCGGATGACCCTGCGGCTCGAGCGGGACGAATATGCGGAGGGCGCCTTCTGCTGGAAGGGCTTCCTCTATTACAAATGGTGCCTCTCCGACCTGACCGGTCAGGTGTTCAGGGTGGCCGACGAGGTCGCGACGGTGAACCCGGTCGGCCCTCAGGACGAGGAAAGCCGCGCCTATCTGCTGCGCAGCCGAGAGGTCCTTGGCCGCAAGATCGCCCGCACCTGCGGCTCGGTCGCCGAGACTCTGCAGATCTACGACATGGCCTATGCCCACCTGACCGGAAACGGCCGGCCGACCGCCTTCCGGGATTTCCTGCTCGATGCGCCGAGCCTGTTCGCGCGGCTGGGCGAGCAGGTGGGGGCCCTCCAGCACATCGTCAGCTTCTGGCGCTTCCGCTTCGGCCGCGACGCGGCCCCGCTCAGCGTCGAGGAGCTGATCGACATCTTCATGGATTTCGAGACGTCGCTGTCAGAGCGGGATGACGCGCTCGGCCCCTACATCCTGGCGGCCTGAAGCCCTAGAAGCGGAAAATGGTTTCCAGCCGGACGCGCGGCTGATCGCGGTCGGACTGTTGCGGACGGGCCGGGTCAGGGCGGCGCTCGCCCAGGCCCACCGTGCCCTGCAGGCGCAGCGACGGCGACAGGCGGAACGAGGCCGATGCGTCCACGTCGTTCCAGTCGGCTTCGCGGCCGACGGGCTGTTCGACATCCAGATTCAGACCCCAGCGACCATCCGAGCCCCACTGGAGGCCACGGCGCGGGGTGCGCGGCGCGGTTTCGGTGGACTGGACGCCGGTCAAGGCTTCGGCGCGGGGGGTGCGGCTCTGGGCGTGCGCAAAGGCGCCGACGCCCGAAAGGACGAGACCGGCAGCCGTGACGGCGGCGATGATCTTCGTGCGGCTCATGAGCCTTTGTTACTCCCGACTCCGGCGGCTTGAGGGCTACCGGCTTGACTGAGGCGCGCGTTTACACGTGCGCCTTGACGTCATTGTGACAGATAAAGAACCCAGGCAGTCGGTGCGTCAACGGCGCAGAACGGCCAAGGTTCGTCCGATAGGCGAATCATTTCCGGGCTGTGGCCGCTGCGACACGCGGACGCAGGGGGTCTGGGCCCGGCCATCAATCCGCCCGCTTCGAGCCCGCTTGTCATACCGGCGACGCTGCGTGCTATAGAGCGCGGCGGCCTAGAGGCCCAACAGTCTGGCGGAGACAATCCCTATGAAAGCAACGCGCGGCGTTCTGACCGTGGCCCTGTCCCTGGGGCTAGTCGCCGGGCTTTCGGCCTGCGGAACCGTCAGCCGGGTCATCGGCGGCGACGACGACACGCCCCAGGCTTCCCCGGCCGTCGGCATCGGCGTGAACGGCTACCTGTGGCGCGCGTCGCTCGACACCCTGTCGTTCCTGCCGCTGGAAACCGCGGATCCGTGGGGCGGCATCATCAACTACGGATGGTTCTCCAGCCCCTCGACGCCGAACGAGCGCATCAAGGCGACCGTCTACATCCTTGATGCGCGCCTGCGGGCCGACGCCCTGAACGTCACCGTCAACCGCCAGGTTCGCAACGAGGCCGGCGACTGGGTCGAGGCCTCTGTCTCCGCCCAGACCGAGACCGACCTGGAGAACGCCATCCTGACCCGCGCCCGCCAGCTGCGTCTGGCCGGCTCCGGAGACTGATCGGCTCCCCATGTCCCGTTACGATCCCAAGGCGGCGGAGCCCCGGCGCCGCGCCCAGTGGGACTCCGCAAACGTCTTCCGGGCCGACACCACGTCGGCCCGTCCCAAATACTATGTCCTGGAGATGTTCCCGTACCCGTCGGGCAACATCCACATGGGTCACGCCCGCAACTATGTGATGGGCGACGTCGTGGCTCGCTACAAGCGCGCCCGCGGCTTCGAGGTCCTGCACCCCATGGGCTGGGACGCTTTCGGCATGCCTGCCGAGAACGCCGCCATGGAGCGGGGCGTGCACCCCGGCGACTGGACCTGGTCCAACATCGCCAACATGCGCGATCAGCTCAAACTCCTGGGCCTGTCTCTGGACTGGTCGCGCGAGATCGCGACCTGCGATCCGGCCTATT